>JARBUQ010000186.1 GCA_029239545.1 Paenibacillus sp. | reverse complement strand
CAGTTGTAGCGCAGGAGGAGGCGTCGGCGTATTTACTGCAGGAGCAGGCGCTCAAGCGGCGAGAAACGACCGATGACATCGTCGGCGCGTTCGTCTTCCTCGCGTCAGCCGATTGCGGCTTTGTTACCGGCCAGTGTCTCAACGTCGATGGCGGCTGGATGATGCATTAAGCTTCGTTAGAAAAGTCATGAAAGAGAGAGGATTTATATGGAGAAGAGCGCAGCATACAGACAATATGAGGAAGAGGGATATGTCGTATTTCGTAATGTTCTGGACGATCCATTGAAACAGGAGTCGCAAGCACATATTGAATTTCTAATGAACAAACATCCGGACGTTCGCCCTGAGAAATTGACAACCCACAATATCGTAGATGATCCGTTCTGGATTCGATTAGTCAGCGATGAGAGATTACTGGCTATTGCCCAACAGTTTTTGGGTCCGAATCTTGCGCTTTTCGGGGCACATTACTTCTGCAAAATGCCGTTCACAGGAAAGCCGGTTCTATGGCACCAAGACGGTTCATACTGGCCCCTTGAACCCATGGAGGTAGTCACGTTGTGGTTGGCCATTGATCGCTCCATCCCCGAAAATGGATGTTTGCGTGTAATTCCACGCACCCATAAGCTGGAATTGCAGGAGATGCAGACGACAGAGCGAGAAGAAAACATCCTGGATTCCGAGGTAGACCCTGCTTTGGTGGATGAGAGCCGAATGACGAGTATTATTCTGGACGCCGGCGATGTTTCCGTGCATCATCCGAATATTATACATGGATCTGAAGCGAACCATTCGCCTTACCGCAGATGCGGCATGGCCATTCGTTATATTTCAACGTCGACCAAGGTGTTAAAGAAGGAATTTCCGCTGTACCATCTCAGAGGAAATCTGATTGAAGGCATAAATCAATATAGACCGATACCGAAATTTAACGCAGCCGAGCATATGAATTTTGTGGGTTATGAAGCTTATTTATAAACGAGCGACAAGGAGGAGCTACAGTGAAAATTGCCGAAGTATTGTCTGCGGCCCCAGACCGACTATGGCATCTTGCCAAGCAGGCGGGAGTGCCGGGCGTCGTTTCCAGGCTGCCGCTCGGTGCGGATGGCCGGGCATCAGTTGATTATATGGACTTACTGCATCTGATTAAGCGTTATGAGGATTTCGGCTTCCGGGTGGAAGTGTTCGAGCCGGGCTATGAGTGGGAGCTGCATAATGTAAGGATAGGTACGGACAAGGACCGCCGCGACGAGGAGATCGTCCAATGCAAGACGCTCATCCGCAATCTCGGTGCGCTCGGTGTACCAGTATTATGCTATAACTTCATGGCCCACTTCAATTGGGTGCGTACCTCTCTGGCGATTCCGACTCGCGGCGGGGCGCTCGTCACTGGATATGACCATGCGCTAATGAAGGATGCCCCGCTCACGGGAGCCGGTGTCGTCACAGAGGAGCAATTGTGGGAGAATTTGCGGCATTTTCTTCGCGAGGTTGTACCGGTGGCCGAGCTAGCTGGGGTGCGGCTCGCCCTGCATCCCGATGATCCGCCTGTCTCGCCGATCCGAGGCATCGCCCGGATCATAACGAACGCCGCGGCATTGAAGCAAGCAATCGAGCTCGTGCCGAGCGAATACAGCGGTGTCACGTTCTGCCAAGGGACACTCGCTACGGCGGGCGAACCGATCTCGCAGACGATCCGAGAATTCGGCCGGCGGAACCGTATCTTCTACGTCCACTTTCGCGACGTCCGCGGCACGGCGAATAAGTTCAGCGAAACATTCCATGATGACGGTCAGACCGATATGGCAGCAGCAATCCGCGCTTACAAGGAGATTGGCTTCGAAGGAGCGGTGCGCGTCGACCACGTGCCGACTATGGAGGGCGAAGACAATGACAATCCTGGCTACGAGTCAATGGGCCGATTGTTTGCGCTAGGGTATTTAAAAGGACTGTTGGAAGGATCTGGGCATACATCTTGACGGCATCGGAACAAAGAAGGGACTGCAGCAAGTCTTCCTGAAGATGGAACCTTCCGATTCGGTTGCGGGAAGAGGGAATCGTCTGTACTCTGGAGAATCAATGAAGATCGCGTCTGATTGCGTTACCGTGGCGAAACAGAGTGAAACAGAGGAGGACAAGCATCATGCGCCGGTTGTTGATCGTGGACGATGAGAGCAATGTGTGTGAACGGATGATGGGGTTGTTACCATGGAGTGATTACGGTGTAGATGTGGCCGGGGTCGCGCATAATGGTGAGCAAGCGTGGGCATTCATTCAGGCGGGAGGAATCGACATCGTATTGACCGATATACGTATGCCTGTGATGGATGGGCTCACCCTCGCTGGACGCATCCGAGCCGATGAGCCGCATATCAAGGTGGTCATGATGAGCGCGTACAACGATTTCACTTATGCGCAGGAAGCCATTCGATACGGTGTGAAAGGTTATTTGCTTAAACCGGTGATCCGAGAAGAGCTGGAGGATTTGATCCGTTGCGTGGTCCGGGAATTTCAACAGGAAGAGATCCTGGCTAAGGAGGATGACGACGCCGAGGCGCAATTGATCCGGCTGCTCGAAAGCGGGTCTCGCGAGTCGGACGGGATTGGATTACCGTTCGGACCGATAAACCAGGAAGATTATGTCCGCATTGTCGTATGCGCGATTGACTCGCTGCCGGAAGGCGCATCGCTGAAGTCGTTCAAGAAACGGATTCTTACCGTAGCTAAGAATCAGCCAGCATTCCGTTCCGTTCCGATGTTCATGCACGGAAACCGTCTCGTCCTGTTCGTACACAGTCCATCTCCGATCAGCAAATCGGACATGACGGGGCCGTTGAGGTCGTTGCAGGAACAGCTTCGCATGCCCTCAACCGAACAAAGCATTCGCTTCGGAGGCACCGTATTCGGAGTCGGCAATATGCACAGGGGGCCAGAAGGGATTACCGCCTCGTATAGCGAAGCGATCTATGCCCTAAGCGCCCGTTTCTTCTATGGAACGGATAAAATTCTCTTTCGCCAGGACCTCGGGATGAGGTCGGTCCCTACGGACGGAACAGACCGAATTGAAGATAAGGTGAAGCTCATTGCCGATTCTCTCGTCGAGGCGGTAGCCGACAAACGGACGACGGAGGCGATCAAACATGTGTTCGTGTTCTTCGATAGTTTGGAAGAAGCGTTCCCTCAGCGCGTTACGGACATTAGGCTGCATTGTATGGAAGTATGCTTTGCCCTCGACCGGAAATTGAAGGAGCGGCAAAAAGGGGGGAAGTTCCCGGGCAAGACGGAAGCGCTGGAAACGATTCAGGGCATCAGCACATTGTCGGAGCTGAAGGTTTGGTTCAAACGCAAAATGGAAATGATTGCAGGACGTCAGGAGATCGTGTCTCCCTTGGAAGGGACGAACGACTATGTACAGTTGGCCAAACAGTTCGTCCACATGCATTACAAATCAAAAATAATGGTGGAGGTAGTAGCGGGGCGTCTGCACCTGAATACCAAATACTTTAGCTCCCTGTTTAAAAGGGAAACTGGTGAAAATTTCGTCGATTACATCAATCGAATCCGGATTGAGAAAGCTTCCGAACATATCTTGAGAACAGATGCCAAAATTAAAGATATCTCCGTTGAAGTGGGGTTTTCCAATTTTTCTTATTTCAATAAAACGTTTAAAAAAGTGATGGGTGTTACGCCGCTTGTGTATCGCATCAATCGATCTCGGGACGGGGCGTGAGCGGTATGGCCAACCGTAAAATCAAGCTAAGCAACTTTCTGATGCTATTCTCGCTCGCCGCCGTTTTGATCATTTTGATATTAATTAGCACGCTTTTCTACTACAGGATGAGTTCGTTCGTTCAGGAGAAGCTTGATCATATTCAGTCTATCAAAGTTAGTCAGATTCAATTCGACATCGCGGGCAGCTTCGATGATGCCAATAATGTAATCAATCATTTGCGCACGAACGAACGGATCGCGGAGTATATCCACGTGCTTGAGAGCGGAGCGTCTGTACCTGCGTACACCAAAGTGACGATGTCGAAAGAGCTCGAGATGCTATTGTTCAATTTGAAGAAGGATAACCCGTTTTTGAGCAGTATTCTCGTGCAAACGAACCAGACGCAGTACAGCTCGGACCACCAATATACCAGCAGACTTCCGGAACGGTCGACGATGGACGGGGACAAACCGGTCCAATGGGTCAATAAAGGGCAAACATACCGTTTTTTCGCACTCGACCCCGCATCGGTGACGGATCTCAGGACGAGGGAGGCGCTTGACACCCTAAATGCCAGCTCTTATTTGTGGAGCCGCCTGACCGATCAAGACGGCAAAAGCCACGGAAGCGCGTTCTTGCTGCTTGCTGATGATTTTATGAAGCAGCATATTCCATACAGTGAGAATATGGCGCTTCTGGATGCCGGTCATGAGATTGTGTTCGCCGGCAGCAAGGTCGATACAGCCGATCTGGAGCGATTCTCCGTTATGCCGGAAGGTACGTACAAACCGGAACAGCACGGGTTGAAGAATAAATCGGTGACGATCAAGCGAATGGAACGGTACGATCTCCGTATTATTTACGACGAAGATATCTCGATTCACCGTGAACATTTCAACCTGATCCTGATGCTGATCGGTTTGATCTTCCTTGCCTGTGCCTTGGTGTCGTTCGTCGGCTCGCGCATCGTGGCCGGAGCCATGCTGAGGCCGCTGATCCAGTTTCTCAAACAAATGAAACGCTACGAAAGCTTCGGCGACCGGCTCGCGCTTACTGCGAAAAAACGGACGCTTTCTTTGCATTCGCGTTTTTTTCTCTATTTTGCGATTACCATTTTGCTGCCGACCCTCCTGTACATCGCTGCGTTGTACTCTCAGTCCATTCGAATCGTAAGCGATGAACTGCACAACTCCTACCGAGCGGTATTTCAGAATACGGCTCAACGGATCGAGCTGTTCATCGAGCAGAAATCGGTCAGCCTGGCCCGGTTGAGCTACGATGCGTATATTCGCGGACTGATTATGGACGAGAAGAGCGAATCGCCGCTCGAAATCGCGGAGTGGATTCGCCAGAATGAATACTTAGGCATTTCACGCGATACCGTTAGCATCTACGATGAACGGAACCGGCTTATCTTTTCGAATTTTTACCCGCCTCCGGGCAATAACGAGCAGACGATCGAATCCATCAAACGATCGCGCGGCCTCAGCTACGAACTGGATACGGACCGGACCGGGGCTTCCTACATCCGACTCGGCATGCCAATCTACAATTCGTATGGAGCTCCCCAACGGATCGGCATCATTCGGCTTGACGTTAGCAGCTTGTTTCTTTCAAGTCTCTATGCCGATTTCAAAGAGAATAACAGCAGTGCTTATATCCTGGACGATAAGCAAACGATTGTTTCCCACTCCAGTCTGGATCGAATCGGAGATAAAGATGAGAACGCGGCCGCTGTCGGCGAATACCGGTTCGTCGTCAAGCTGCCGAATCTGCCTTGGTATTTCGTATCCGAATTCGATGCATCGGCTGTGCGGAAGCAGACGATGGGTCTCCTGTCCAGCGAAATCTCCATCGTGCTGCTGTTGCTGCTGCTGGTCGTATTGTTCTCATTCGGCATGTCACGCTATTTGATCCATCCGTTTCACAAGCTTGGCCTCGTCTTTCCAGACCGGCAGACCAGCGTATTGGGACGAGATCTTCTTACAAGGGAATACGGTATCGAGGAAGTACATCAGCTAAGCCACACGTATAACCGAATGTTGGACAAGATCGAATCGCTCGTCGAGGAATCACTCATTGCCAATCATCGCCGGCTCCGGCTGGAGTATGAGAAACGCGAATCGCAGCTGCTTACCCTCCAGGCGCAAATTAACCCCCACTTCCTGTACAACACGCTCGAAAGCCTTGTGTATACGGTGGAGAAACAGGAGAACGACCAAGCTGTCGTCATGATCCATGCGTTAAGCCGGTTGTTCCGGTATATGACCGGCCATGACCGAACGATCGTTTCGATCCGAGAAGAGTGTGAGTACGCCAAAGCATTCGTCCATCTGATTATGCAGCGGTATCACGAACGAGTGGAATGCTACTGGCATCTCGATCCAGAGCTGGACAGTTGCGGAATTATTAAGCTAGTGCTGCAGCCGGTCATGGAGAACGTTTTTTATCACGGGGTTCCGCAAGCGCAGGTCAAAGTCGTCGTCGATGTTCGTATCGTTCGGGAAGGGGACCATATCCGGATCTCCGTGACAGACAATGCGGCTGGCATTACGTCCGAACAGCTGCGGACGATCCGACGCATGCTGCAGGAAAACGACGGCTCTGGCATCGGGATTTACAACGTGAACAAGCGGATCAAGCTTCATTACGGGGAGGCGTACGGGCTCGAAATCGATAGCGAGCTCGGAGTGGGGACGACTGTATCCATTACGATCCCGTACGCCGAGCTGCAACAATAATGACAATCTTGTTATAAACCGTGAACTATTGTGTCATCGGGCTTGGAGGCAATCGTTTAAGATGAAGGAGCAAGCGATAAATACGCTAGCATAACCTATTAGGAGGTATTCGCTATGAGCGGCACAAGCGGCAACAAAATTAGGACAATGCTGATCCTTGGCCTGAGCCTGACCCTGGGGGGGACGCTGGTCGGCTGTTCCGGTAAAAGCGAAAACAAGCCAGCTAACGAGCCAACGGCAAGCGGGTCTGCGACAGCAGCGCCGGACATGTCCAAGAAGCTGGAAATCAGCTGGGCGGGGGCGAACGCGAGAGGAAAAGTGGAAGACAACAATTATGTGCAGCAGAAGCTGGAAAGCAAGTTCAACATCAAGCTGGTCAACAAGAAGATCGACCTGAACAATTCTCAACAGGTGAATTTGATGATATCGGCCGGCGAAACGCCGGAAGCCACATTCTTCGCCAACAGGGACGCCAAGAAGATGTTCACCGACGGCGATTCGCGTACGATTCCCAAGGCGATGATTCAGAAATATGCGCCAAATTACGCGAAGTTGCTAGATACCAATCCGCCGGGATGGAAGATGGGTCTTGCGCCGAACAAGACAGACGAATATGTGTCCTTAGCCGGCATATCTCAGACCGTCGAGGGGCAGCTCTGGGGCAACGTCTACCGCCTGGATTGGCTGGAGAAGCTAGGCATTAAGCCGAAGGGGAATCCGAAGCCGATCGGCACATCTGGCGGTCGGGAGCGCGTGTTCTTTACGGAGCAAGCTTTCACGATTGAGGAGGAAGCGCGAATTTTTGACGCCATGGTCAATCAGGATCCGGACGGCAATGGCAAGAAGGACACATACGCCTTTACCCCATACAACGATGCTACATCATGGTGGGCGGCAGGTTACATGGGCGCCTATGGGGTGGGCACAGATATGAACCTTGAGGAGAACGGAAAGGTCGTCAATTACAACATATCGACTAAATACAAAGACTTTTTGAGCAAAATGGCTGAGTGGTACAAGCTCGGGTATATCGATCCCGAATTTGTGACCTTGAATCGTGCAAAAGGATGGGAGAAATTTTCCACAGGCAAGATTGGGAGTGCGCAGGCTCCGTACAACGCTGCCGCCTTGACGCCCGGTGTGTTCATGCAGCGTCCGCCAGGCAACCTGGTGGCCAAGGATCCGAATGCAAAAATTTTGATTACTCCAACACAGATCGGTCCGAATGGAAATCAGGGCGCTCCGGCCTACCGGCCCGTCTCGCTGCTGGTCGGTTACGACTTTGTCATTCGTAAGGACGTATCCGATGAGAAGCTCATCCGCATCTTGCAAGTGTTTGACTACATCAACTTCGATAAGGAAGGTCTCGTGATGAGCTCGTTCGGAGAAGTCGGCACCCATTTCAACTGGGAAGGGGAACCGTATAAATCAGCTGCCTTGCCGATCAACAACGCGAATGTCGATGACAAGTTCGGGTTGCGATACTACAATCACGGCAATACCCGTGAGTTTATGACATATACGACTCCACAAGATGTCATGAAACTGGTAAACGATTATTTCTTCAATAAAGACAAGGGCATGAAGCTGTTGATCCAGCCTTACAAATACGATTTGTTCAAGGAAACGCAGTATAATGAACTCGTTTCCAAATATGGGCAGAAGTTGAGTACGATTTCG
>JARBUQ010000185.1 GCA_029239545.1 Paenibacillus sp. | reverse complement strand
GGAGTATTAGAGAGCGCAGAGATTAAAGCGGTAGCCATCGTAATCCCCGCGGACGGTCCATCCTTGGGAATAGCTCCCTCAGGAATGTGAATATGAATGTCATTCTTCTCATGAAAATCTACCGGAATATGCAGTTGCTCGGCTCTTGAGCGTGTGTAGCTGAAGGCGGCTTGGGCCGACTCCTTCATCACATCACCCAGCTTGCCTGTCAGCGTCAGCTTGCCATTGCCAGGCATGACGGTCACTTCTATCACAAGCGTGTCGCCGCCGACTTCGGTCCAAGCCAGACCGGTTACTGCGCCAATTTGATCGTTCTCCTCGGCCAAATGAACTCTGTATTTGGCAGGTCCCAAATATTCCGATAATACGGTATCATCGATATGAATACTCGTCTTTTCCCCCGAAACAATGGCCTTGGCTGACTTTCTGCACAAGCTTGCCACCTGCTGCTCTAGATTACGAACGCCAGCTTCCCGTGTGTAGTCCCGGATCAGCTTCATCAATGTATCCTCTTCCACTTCCAACTGATCCTCTTGCAGCCCATGCTCCCTGATTTGCTTAGGTAGCAAATATTTCTTCGCGATCTGCAGCTTCTCAAGCTCTGTATAACCAGGAATGTACAAAAGCTCCATCCGGTCCAGAAGAGGGCGCGGAATGTTGTGCGCAGCGTTTGCAGTTGTCACGAACATCACATTGGATAAGTCGAACGGCAATTCGATATAATGATCGCTAAAAGTGCTGTTTTGCTCCGGATCGAGTACCTCAAGCAGTGCCGAGGAAGGATCTCCGCGGAAGTCCATCGACATCTTGTCGATCTCATCCAGCAGCATAACAGGGTTATGGCTGCCCGCATTCTTAAGCCCTTGCACGATTCGGCCCGGCATAGCCCCCACATAAGTGCGGCGATGCCCGCGAATCTCAGCTTCATCTCTTACACCGCCAAGTGATATCCGAATGAACTTCCGGTTGAGTGAACGCGCGATTGAACGGGCAATAGAAGTTTTCCCCACCCCTGGAGGTCCTACAAGACAAAGGATCGGTCCCTTCATTTTCTGCACAAGCTTCTGAACCGCCAAGTACTCCAACACTCGCTCCTTGGGCTTCTCAAGACCGTAATGATCCTCGTTCAGAATATCTTCGGCTTTCTTGATATCCAGATCGTCCTCGGTATGCTTCGACCACGGAAGTGCAAGCAGCCAATCGAGATAATTACGGATAACAGCGCCCTCAGCAGACGTTGCCGGCATTTTCTCCAGACGATCGATTTCCTTCTCGACCTTCTCCCGTACTTTCTCAGGCAGCTCGGCTTCTTCCATCTGCGTGCGCAATTCCTCAACCTCGCCCGCACGGCCTTCCTTTTCGCCCAGTTCTTTCTGTATCGCCTTCATCTGTTCACGCAGGTAATATTCCTTCTGCGTCTTTTCCATCTGTTTCTTGACTCTTTGATTGATTTTACGTTCCAGCTCCAGCACTTCGCGCTCATTGTTCAAGAAACCGAGCAGCTTCTCCAGACGCATGCGAACGTCAACTGTCTCAAGGATGTCCTGTTTATCTTTTATTTTTAACGACAAATGACTCGTAATGACGTCTGCAAGACGCCCTGGCTCATCAATATCGGATACGGCAGCGAGTGTCTCTGGCGTTACCTTCTTGGACAAATTGATGTAGTGCTCGAACTGGCTTAGAACGGTTCTCATCAGAGCATCTGTTTCCGAATCGGAAGTTTCCTGCTCTGGCAGCTCCTTGGCCATAACCATGTAGTACTCGGAATGGGCCAGGAAATCAACGATCTCGGCACGCATAATTCCTTCGACGAGCACACGTATAGTGCCATTCGGCAGCTTAAGCATCTGTCTGACCTTGGCAATTGTACCGATACGGTAAATGTCGTCCTTGGCCGGATCTTCAATATTGATCTCGGATTGTGAGCACAGCAGAATCATGCTATCCTCTACCATCGCCTGATCCAGCGCTTTTACGGACTTCTCACGGCCTACGTCCAAATGCAGCACCATGCTTGGGTATACAAGCAATCCGCGCAGCGGCAGCAGAGGAAGTTTACGCACCTTTGGCTTATTCGGTCCCATGCTCAGCACCTCCCTATGACTGTAACATTCCCCGCAAAGCGACGTGTTCTTTGTAAGCATGCTCCGTTTGCATTGCGGGGACCCTGAATTACATCACGCGCGGCAAGCACGGACATAAGGGTTCTATAATTGGATGTAGTCACCATTTTATCAAACCTGAAGGCAAAACACCAATTCCTCAAGCTTCACCCTTTAACTCTGGACCGGCGTGAAAAAGAGGCGGGGGTGAAGCAATGAGAACATCGGTCAAATTCGGAACCATAGTTACATTGCTGCTCTCCTGGATATTCAAGGCATGCTCCAACACTTCATCAATTGTGTCTACCGGAATAACCGTGAGTCCGCTCAGGTTGGCGAATATATCCTGCCAGTTCTCCCTTGGAATAATGACCCGGGTTGCGCCTGCCTGGAACGCTGCCTCGACCTTGGCAACTACTCCGCCAATTGGCTTCACTTTCCCGTGAATACTAATTTCTCCTGTCATTGCGAGCTTGTTATCCACAGGGATATTCCGAATCGCTGAGGCAATAGCCGTAGCCATAGAAACACCAGCTGATGGTCCATCGATGGGGATGCCGCCCGGGAAATTGATATGCAGATCATAATCATAGGTTTTCACCCCGGATCGCCGAAGCACGGTCAACACATTCTCAATTGACCCTCTGACCATACTTTTTCGACGTAACGTTTTGGAGCCGCCACCCATCTCCTCTTCATCCACTATGCCGGTAATTGTGTATTTACCTTGTCCTACTGCGCTTGGAATGGCCGTCACCTCTATCTCCAGCAGCATCCCCTGATTAGGACCATACACGGCCAAACCGTTTACTAAGCCGACTTGAGGCTCGAAAGGAATTTTCTTCTCTGGACGCGGAGTCAGTTGACTGCTGTTCGCTACCCACTCTACATCACCAGCTATGACGTCATTGCGTCCATCTGAGATGGCCAGACCCACACTTAACTGAATCATATTGACTGCTTCCCTGCCATTGGTGGCGAATTTCTTCACAACCTCAACCGCAGGTTTATTATCCGGAAAGCCAATCTTCCGTAATGCGTTTGTAGCTATTCGCTCAATCTCGTCCGGAAGCAGAGGACGGAAGAAGATTTCCATACATCTAGAACGTATAGCAGGGGGGATTTCTTGTGGAGTTCTTGTAGTGGCCCCAACCATCCGGAAATCCGCCGGCAAACCATTCTGAAAAATATCATGAATGTAATTCGGTATATTCATATCCTCAGAATTGTAGTAAGCACTCTCCAGAAACACTTTGCGGTCTTCAAGCACTTTTAACAGCTTATTCATCTGAATGGGATGCAATTCTCCAATTTCATCAATAAAAAGCATGCCTCCATGCGCTTTGGTCACAGCACCCAGCTTGGGCTGAGGGATTCCGGCTACACCCATTGCTCCAGCACCCTGATAGATAGGATCGTGTACAGAGCCAATTAAGGGATCGGCAATTCCCCGTTCGTCGAAACGTGCCGTTGTTGCGTCCAGTTCAATGAATTTGGCATCGAATCGAAACGGAGAAGCAGCATTTTTCTTCGCTTCCTCCAAAATCACTCTGGCTGCAGCTGTTTTCCCTACACCCGGAGGCCCATATATGATGATGTGCTGTGGATTGGGACCACATAACGCTGCCTTTAGCGCTCGTAAACCTTCTCTTTGTCCTACAATATCATCCAATGTGGAAGGTCTTGTTTTCTCCGAGAGCGGTTTGGTCAGAGAAATGGAACGAAGCTTACGCAGCTTCTCCATCTCTTTCTTAGATTCGCGATCTACAGCAGTTCGGTTCGTCTGTTGATTGCGAAGCAAATTCCAGAAATACAAACCGATGACAATGGCAAAAAACACCTGAATAATCATCAACACAATACTTAAACTCATAATCGTTTCCTCCTGTTCGTGCCCGTACCCCAAGAGCAGCAAGGAGTCCCAATAAAACCCGGAATAAACTCCCTGCACATCAACAGCACATCTTGGGGTCAACAAGGTGATAGTTGGTAGTATTCCCCTGTCCTGAGCGGGTTAACCGAGAATGAGAACAAAAAGTTTGAGCAAGCTATATAGGCCCCCATTTCACTCGTAACTATGTATAAAATCGTGGCTTGAGAACTAATCCATAAAAAGGCGGTAATTATGCCATGCGTTTAATTCTATTGGGATTAACTGGAGTATTGCTGCTCTTTATCGGAACTGCACATGTCTCATCGAGCCAATCTCAGCCTCTTGCTGTTGTTGGTCAAGATGCGAATAGCAGGTCTGCAGGTTCCATCCCCCCTGAGACAATGTGGTCGGAAACCTTATCTTTACCGGAGGCGGATATTGTAATTGATGTTGGTCATGGAGGGATTGACAGCGGAACAAAATTCGGTGATTTGCTGGAGAAACATGTGAATCTGGAAATAGCTTTGAAATTGTATGAGAAACTCAAGCAATCTGGAGTACGGACCGTCATTAACCGTTCTACGGATTATGCACTAAGTGATGACAATGAATGGTTAAGAAGCCGATCACGGCATTTAAGGGATTTGTCACAGCGCAAGCTGCTTGCAGAAGCGCTTCAGCCCAAGCTGGTCGTCAGCTTACACACGAATTGGGCCAAAAAGCCAAGCAAAACAGGGGCAACCGTTTTATTCCAAATGAACCCGCAGAGCCACGCTGCTGCGCATCTCATTCAACGTCGTTTGAATGGGCTATATGGAAGCAAGGAAATTCCTTACTTGGGAAAGCCTTTTTATTTGCTTAATCACTCACCATGCCCTGCAGTTATTGTGGAGATGGGCTTCATTAGCAATTTGTCGGACCGCAAAAGGCTGACCAGCCCTTCGCAGCAACAGGTAATGGCGGAAGCTATCGCCTCCGCCATTACTGAATATTTGATTGCATTCTCTGATCAACCCACCAAGTAATCAGTGAGCCGGTGTATGCTGCTTGCGGCCTGATATCGCTCCGGTTCGTTCGAATTCTTCAACGATCAGATCGATTTCCTTCTTAAGCTCGCTTACTAATTCGGCTTCAGGTACTTTACGGATCATCTCTCCGTAGCGGAAGAGCATCCCTTCACCACGGGCACCGGCTATGCCGATGTCCGCTTCTTTGGCCTCACCCGGACCATTCACCGCGCAGCCTAATACGGATACTTTAATCGGAACCTTCAGCTTCTCTATATATTGCTCTACCTCGTTGGCTACAGAGAACAGATCAATATCCAGTCTCCCACAGGTCGGACAAGAAATAAGTGTCGCCGCATTGGTAATAAGACCGAAGGACTTAAGCAGCTCGCGAGCAACCTTAATCTCCTCCACAGGGTCGGCGCTAAGCGAAATGCGCATCGTATTCCCGATGCCCATTGCAAGAAGAGCTCCAAGACCACCC
This sequence comes from Paenibacillus sp., assembly GCA_029239545.1. Taxonomy (GTDB): domain Bacteria; phylum Bacillota; class Bacilli; order Paenibacillales; family NBRC-103111; genus Paenibacillus_AA. The sequence goes on along the minus strand of JARBUQ010000185.1, from coordinate 2,674 downwards.
GCACTTTTGACCGTACCTGAGAATAAAGTACCCGCCTCAGTAATCCCCAGATGGAGAGGGTAATTGAATTTCGCTGCCGCTTGGGAATAAGCCGCAATCGCCATAGGTACATCTGAGGCTTTCAAAGAAACGATAATATCTCGAAAATTAAGCTCCTCGAGAATTCCGATATGGAATAAAGCACTCTCTACCATTGCTTCCGGGGTAGGATAGCCATACTTGTCCAGCAAATGCTTCTCAAGGGACCCTGCATTAACCCCGATCCGAATCGGAATGCCTCGCTCCTTGCAAGCCTTCACAACCTCTTCCACTTTCTCGCGTCTGCCAATATTACCCGGGTTGATTCTTACTTTGTCGATGCCGTTCTCGATCGCGAGAAGGGCAAGCCGGTAATCAAAATGAATATCAGCCACCAGTGGTATATGAATTTGTTTCTTGATTTCCTTAATGGCTGCAGCCGCTTCTTTATTGTTAACGGTAACTCGAACAAGCTGACAGCCCGCCTCTTCCAATCGAAGAATTTCGGCGACTGTTGCTGCCACATCCGCAGTCTTCGTAGTACACATGCTCTGCATGATTACTTCATTACTGCCGCCTATTGTAAGATTCCCCACTCTGACAGGCACGGTATTCGATCTATGGAACATGATGGACTCTCCCATGACGCCAAACATCCTCCCTCCCGAACAATGGTCTGACAGGAGCATCAGACACAAGCACTTGTGCGCGTTCAGGCGGGAGGAGCTCAGCTATTTATTGGTTAAGCACTTTCTTCTTTTTTCTTGGTAACGTTAACGGATATCGACTTACCGTCCTTCGTCTTAAGCTCAGGCGCGATCTTCTCCAGCACCGCTTCCTTCGTAATCGTGCAATTCGTCACATCGTCTCGGGACGGAACCTCGAACATAACATCGAGCATAATGCCCTCGATGATCGCCCTTAGGCCACGCGCTCCGGTATTCCGCTTGATCGCTTCTTTGGCTATGGCATCCAAAGCATCACTTGAGAAATCAAGGGATACACTGTCCATCTCCAACAGCTTCTGATACTGCTTCACGAGTGCATTCTTCGGCTCAGTCAAGATCCGAACAAGTGCAGGCTCATCAAGCGGTTCAAGAGTGGAGATTACTGGAAGACGTCCAACGAACTCAGGAATTAATCCGAATTTCAGCAGATCCTCCGGCAATACCATGGACAAGTATTCACCTGGCTTCAGATCGCTCTTGTGTCCTTCGCTATTGAAGCCGATGACTTTCTTGCCGATCCGTCGTTTGATCAACTGCTCCACTCCGTCAAATGCGCCTCCGCAAATGAACAGGATATTGGTCGTGTCAATCTGAATGAACTCCTGATGCGGGTGCTTGCGTCCGCCTTGCGGTGGAACGCTTGCGACTGTGCCCTCAAGAATTTTGAGCAATGCTTGCTGCACGCCCTCACCGGATACATCCCGAGTAATCGACGGGTTCTCGGATTTGCGAGCGACCTTGTCGATTTCATCGATGTAAATAATGCCGCGCTCTGCCTTCTCAACGTCATAGTCAGCTGCCTGGATAAGCTTGAGCAGTATGTTCTCTACATCCTCGCCTACATACCCGGCTTCAGTCAATGATGTTGCATCCGCAATAGCGAATGGCACGTTCAGAATCTTGGCAAGTGTTTGCGCTAGCAATGTCTTACCGCTTCCTGTAGGTCCGATCAGAACAATGTTGCTCTTCTGCAGCTCAACGTCTTCCAGCTTGTTCTGTGAGTTAATCCGTTTGTAGTGATTATACACGGCTACTGACAATGATTTCTTCGCCTGATCCTGACCGATTACGTACTGATCAAGAATGACACGAATGTCCTTCGGCTTCGGAACATCTTTCAAATCCAATTCTTCTTCGCTGCCGAGCTCCTCTTCCACGATCTCCGTGCACAGCTCGATACACTCGTCACAAATATATACACCTGGTCCTGCAACTAGCTTGCGGACCTGATCCTGCGATTTTCCACAAAAGGAACATTTCAGTTGACCTTTTTCATCGTTGAATTTAAACATAGGATCACCTCCTATTATTGATTTAATTGCGTAATTACCTTGTCGATCAAACCGTAATTCACGGCTTCTTCTGCTGACATGAAATTGTCACGGTCGGTATCGCGTTCGATCTTCTCGTAAGGCTGTCCGGTCCGTTCCACGTAGATGTTGTTGAGCTTCTGCTTGGTCTTGATGATCCAATCAGCGTGAATCTTAATATCAGTCGCCTGCCCGCGAACTCCGCCGAGAGGCTGATGAATCATGACTTCACTGTTAGGAAGGGCGAATCTCTTGCCTTTGGCACCGGCGGTTAAAAGCAATGACCCCATGCTGGCTGCCATTCCAACACATATTGTTGATACGTCGGGCTTAATAAATTGCATCGTATCGAAGATGCCCATTCCCGCAGTAACGGACCCGCCCGGAGAGTTGATATACAAATGGATATCTTTCTCCGCATCGGACGCTGCCAGGAACAGCAGCTGGGCGATGATAACATTGGCAACATCGTCATCAATGGCGCTGCCCAGAAAGATAATGCGGTCCTTCAGGAGACGAGAGTAGATGTCATAAGAGCGCTCGCCTCGTGCTTCTTGCTCTACGACCATAGGGATCAGACTCATATCCATGACCTCATTTCTATATGAACTCTTGCTT
>JARBUQ010000184.1 GCA_029239545.1 Paenibacillus sp. | reverse complement strand
TCAGGAGCCCCTGACCATTAATGATCTGTCGGAACTATTGTATATCAGCGATAAACAGACGAACCGTATTCTGAACAAGTACTATCAAACTTCGTTTAAACAAAAACAGCTTGATACTCGTGTTCAAGTTGCGCTCGACCTATTACAGTCCACCGAAATGACGATTTCGGAAATAGCAGAGCACGTCGGATATGCACCTGCCTACAACTTCTCTAAAGTATTTAAGCAAAAAATGGGCATAACGCCGAAACAGTATCGGAAAGAGATTACATTATACCGTACATAAATAGGATATAGAGAGGTCCCCTTCTGCTTGCGTTTCTACAGCAGGAGGGGACCTCTGGTATTCAATGCACGTGACTTAGTGCGGAGCGCTTGCGGCGTGTTCGACTCCGCAAGGTCCGGCGCTGCCGTTCTCGGTTACCTCGATTGAAGTTCCGTCGAGCGTATACAGCGGATTGTAGAACCCGCCAATCTTCGTTGTAGATGCGCCTGTATAATGGCAGATAAAGGCACGGCGGAATCGATCCTTAGAATTATTCGGATACGAGCCGTGGATGACGTTGCCGTTAAAGAACAGTACGTCGCCTGCGCCCAAGCGCACTGGAATCGGCTCATAGCCTTCCGGCACTACGACCTCGTCGGAGGTGAAGGAGAGGGCAGGATCAGCCTTCTGAGGGCATTGGATTTCGCCCATATGGGATTTCGGAACAACGAATAAACCGCCGTTCTCTTCGTCAGATGGATCAATGGAGGTCCATGCTGCAATACAAGTGCCGGGCTCGACCAACAGGTAGAAATTATCCTGATGCAAGGCTTGCCCGCGAGCGCCCGGAGGCTTGTAATAGAACATACTCTGGGCAGCCAGAGGCTCTTCTCCGAATAAATTCCCCAGAATGCCCATCACATTCGGGTCAATCATCGTTTGGAAGGATAATTCGTTCACGCGATGCGGATGCATGAAGCGCGGGTATTGCTTAAGAATGTCCCCCTCCGCGTGTTCTTCCGGTACAGGTTTAAATAAATGCTCCACAGGTCCGTTGCTGTGAAGGGTGGTGAACTCCTGTTTGATCTTCTCGACCCGATCAGCATCGAATAATCCTCTGACGATTAAATATCCATCTGTATGAAACTGCTGTATCTGCTCTGGAGTTATGTTGGTTTCAGGCTTGATCATCGTTCAATCATTCCTCTCGTGAAATCATGTTGGGATTGTTTCTTTCCTATAGTTAGTATAGAATGAGCGGTGAATGGGGGGAATGAATAAAATGACTGATTTCCTTAACGATTCTGCTATGTCATCGAGTGATGATAATCAGATCACGGTTACTCCGACACCAGGCGTTCTCATTGCGGATCATTTCAAAGAATCCTACGAATACAAGGCGAATCGCCCTGCTGGAACGCGCGATTACCTGATAACCTTCACGCTGGGCGGCTGCGGCTGCTACCGAATTGATAATCAGTCGCGCTTATGCAAGCGCGGAGATGTAATGCTGCTGACGCCTGGAACCCCGCATCATTATGCTACCAGTGAACAGTCCGACGGGCTTTGGGATTTTGTTTGGTGCCATTTTCTCCCCCCAACAGACTGGCAGCCTTTCCTGGCCTTGCCTGAGACGCTGCCAGGCCTGATCCATGTCCCTATCGTGAATGAGGTTTATTTTGCGCGACTGCTCCATGCCTTTCATCGAATTATTCAAGATCAGCTCCATGGAGATTTGCTGCATGAGAGGCTCGCTTACTTGGCTCTGGAGGAGATTGTCCTGCTGCTGGCTCATCAATCGGGCAAGGAACAACAAGGCAGCACAGCGGTGGACCCGCGGGTAGAGGAAGTGCGCCGGCTGCTTCTATTGAATATGCAGGATCAGCACACCATTCCATTGCTTGCTGAGCGAGTCAGGTTGTCTCCCTCGCGGCTTGCTCATCTTTTTAAGGAGCAGACCGGATATTCCATCATGGAGATGCTGCTTAGAATTCGCTTGCGTCACGGAGCCCGTCAGCTGCAATACACCTCGCGTCCCATATCCGAAGTAGCCGAGGATGTAGGCTTCCAGAGTCCGTTCTATTTCACCAAACAATTCACGGCTGCGTACGGCATGAGTCCAAGTGCATATCGCAAGGAAGCCCAGGCCCAAGTACACGGACAAGACCTTGATCTAATCCCCCGTTCATAACTCCCGATAACCAATCCGGCATATTTCTATGAAACCTTCATATACTCTATCACCAGTCCAAATCGATAGACTTATGGAGGAATCCTTCATGCGAATTATACGAATTCTGATTGCCCTATATTTGATAATGACCTTCATGCCGGTATCCGGAGTATGGGCTGCTGCAGGCAGCCTTTCGTACAGCTTGAATTCAATAGATGAGGATGATTATGAACGTCTGAGTGCAGGAGTAAAAATCACGCAGGATCGCATGTACGAGCAGCCTGAACAGCCGACGGTTTATTTGACCTTTGATGATGGACCTGGCAAGCTGTCCTCCCAAGTGCTGGATATTCTGAAGGAAGAAAAGGTGACAGCGACCTTCTTTGTGCTCGGAGAGAACGTGAATCGGTATCCGGATACTATTAAACGAATGGTGGAGGAAGGGCATGCGATAGGGAATCACACATATAACCACCAATATCCAAGCCTCTATCCATCCTATGCGTTATTCAAGGCCCAGATTGAGCAGACTGAACAAATTTTGCAGGACAAGGCTGGGGTCAGTACGAGCCTGATTCGTGCGCCTGGAGGGACCTTCTCGCATTTTGATGCCTTCTACTTCTATTATTTGGATCAGGCAGGTTATAGTGTGTTCGATTGGAATGTGGACAGCGGGGATGCACTTCGTGCGAATGTGCCGTACACCGAGATTAAGAACAATGTCACCTCAACTCCGCTAAAGCATGAAATGATTGTGCTGATGCATGATAGCTCGGGGCATGAGGAAACCGTTCGGGCATTGCCGGATATTATTCGATTTTACAAAGACAACGGGTATCAATTCGCGGCGTTAAGCACGAAGGTGAAACCCGTCCAATCAGCGGTGGACAAACGTGTGAAGAGAGCACCACTGTCGCGGGAAGAGCACGAGTACTGGGTAGCGAACGCTCGAGACAGAGCATCGCGTAATGCGGCAATCTCAATAGTCGCTGATTCCCAAAAGCCCGAAGACGAGAAAGCTGATGCCCAGTCAGTACGCCCTAGCGAGCTGGAGATGGAAGAATCGACGGCTGCGCACAACAAACTGCAAACTCCGCCTCTTCTTGTTCATCTGTTCACAACAAGCGCATGTTGTGAGCTGGAACCCAGCACGTTAGAACTGGCAGTGCCAAAGTACGAATTCAACAATGACAAGTTCTACGTCCCGCTGCGCTCACTTGCAGAAAAGATGGGAGCCCTCATCTCATGGGATGAAGAGGAGCGGACAGCAACCATCCAATATGGATTACATCAGCTGCAGATTGATATGAAGCATAAGTCGCTTAGCATTCAAGCACCAGGACGAAGTAAACAAGTGTATTATTTGGCTGATGTGAGTCTGAACGACGGCTCTATTATGGTTCCGCTGAGAAGCACGGTTGAACGGCTTGGGAATCATGTGATGAGTTATTCAATTGGCGATTCGCTAAGGGAAGTAAAGGTGGATACGAGCTCAGGGGGTTACGGACTGCTGCTTGCTCCTAAGCTAATGTTCAAGGTATGAGCATTCAAACTTTGCCAGCCTGTACGAGGTTTGCCTCAGAACCGTTCAAAAATGAAGAGGTTGTCTATCACTATTAAAAAAATTTTTCCATTCATAGATTGGACCAGGTCTAAAAGAATAGCCACGTGGAGAAACTAGATACATAGATTCCAAGTTTCTATGCATACTCTGCATAGGTGCTCCGCGTCCGCAAATCCTTAAGGAGGCATCCTGACCATGGTACAAGCTAGAGAAGAGCGTTTTCCCTTTGACCGGCCTAATGAATTCATAGAACGCATCATCTATCAGGCGGAAAAAGTAATATTGGGCAAAAGAGATTGCATTGAGCTGGCTATACTGGCTTTTCTGTGCGGAGGTCACGTGCTGCTGGAGGATGTTCCTGGAGTGGGCAAGACGATGCTGGTACGGACATTGGCTCGTATTGTAGGGGCAGATTTCAAACGCATTCAATGTACACCAGACCTGCTGCCGTCAGATGTAACCGGAGTTTCGGTATTTAATCCGAAGACCGGTGACTTTGAATACAGACCAGGGCCGCTGCTGGCTAATATAGTACTTGTTGATGAAATTAACCGGGCATCGCCGCGAACTCAATCGGCATTGCTCGAAGCTATGGAGGAGCGCAGTGTAACCGTTGACGGCGTAGAGTGCAAGCTGCCAGAGCCGTTCCTGCTTCTGGCGACGCAGAATCCGATCGAGCAGGAGGGGACCTTCGTGCTGCCGGAAGCGCAATTGGATCGATTCCTGCTGAAAATAGGGGTTGGGTATCCGAATGAACAGCAGGAGGTTGAGCTGTTAGGCCGCCTGCAGCTGCGGCATCCGCTTGAGCTGGCTATGCCTGTATTGCTGCCGGAGGAGCTGATGCGCATGCAGCAGGCGGTTCGGTCAATCTATGTCGATGAAACGTTAAAGGTTTATATGGTTAAGCTTGCAGCCGCGACACGCAGACATCCGGATTTGCAATGGGGAGTCAGTCCTCGTGCTGTCGTGGCTCTGATGAGGGCTTCCCAGGCCAAAGCGTATATGACCGGCCGCAGCTATGTAATACCGGATGATATCAAAGCGTTAATGAATTCCGTATGGGCTCACCGTCTGGTGGTTAAGCTGGATGCGCGAATTGCGGGCAAAACGGCAGAAGCCGTGTTAAACGCTATTGCCGCTGCCTGTTCGGTTCCGGCAACCCGTTTCGCAGCCGGAGGATCGATATGAGACAGTGGGGAAATATGACGGCGCTTGTTGGTTTTGGTCTGGCAATGTTAGCATTATGGATTTGGCAGGGAGGGCAATCTGCTGCTTTTTTGCTCATCGTATCGGCTGTTTGGCTGGCTTCTGCTCTAGGTACGCGGATGCTCCTTCTGAGAGAGGTCGAGGCTGAAAGCCGGCTAGAGGTTTCACGATTGTATGCGGGGGACCGGGCACAAGTGACCTTGAGAATTCGGCATCGCTCCTATTGGCCGGTTATATGGTTAGTTGTGAAGGAGACGTGGCTGCATAGCTCGGGCACGAGTATGGAACTGCGGCAGCTGATTGTTCCGTGGTTTCGGACGGTTGTGAAGGTGACTTACACTTTGCGTGATTTACAACGAGGAGAATATCGTTCCGGCGGCGTGGAGCTATTCAGCGGCGACCTATTCGGGCTTGTTCAAGTTCGACGCAGTCGGAAGGGACAAGCTTCTTTTGTTGTGTATCCGAAGCCGCTGGAGGTAAATGAGTCTTTACACGGTGGAACCGATGACGACAATCGAGTTGGCCGGCATAAGGAATATTGGCGTGAAAGTGCGATTCTTCGCAGTGTCAGACCTTATGAGTCGGGAGATCCTATGCACAGAATTCATTGGAAGCTCACAGCCCGCACCGGTGCGCTGAAGACCAAAACCTTCGAGCCTGCGAGCTCTAATCGAGTCCGTGTATGTCTGGATGTCTCTTCGGATTCGTACAAGGGGAGGGACGGGCTGCGGTTATTCGAGACGGCGGCAAGGGCTGCAGCCGGTATCGCGCGCGAGTCGCAGCAGGCTGGCGGAGGCTGGGCACACTTGATGTCCAGCTCGAATGCAGATGCTGGCATCGTAGTCGCTTCAGCTGACGAGATCCGTTCTGCCTACGAGTGGCTGGCTCGCCTGCGGCCGAACGGGAATGAACGCTTCGCCGACTATTTGCTCCGCGAAGCGCTGCGTCTGCCTGCAAGGCAGACGCTAATCTGCATCACGCCGGTATCGGGCGTGTCGCTGCTTCCGGTGCTGCATCGATTGCGCAGCGGAGGCCATGGGTGCACGGTTATACTCGTGCACTCGGGTGCGGCGCTGTCCATGCCGCACCGGCAATGGGCGCGCGAGCTGCAGCACATTGGCTGCGGCTTCGCCGAGGTGCAGGCGGGGGCTGCTCCTGCCCCCAGCATCTGTGCAGAAGGGGGTGCTGTTGATGGCATCGCTTAATAATCGGGATCGAAGGGAAGAGGCTCGTCCTGCTTCCAGGCCGTTCGTTCGGGAAGCATTCGCGACAGTCATGTTATTCGTGTTATTAATGGAATGGCTGCTGCCGCTGGCAGCCATGTCCGAGTACACCGATCTTCATATGCTAAGACCGTTCGTCATCGCTTTTGGCTTTTTCATGCTGATCGATTATTCTCGAATTCCGCTCCTGCCAGGGTGGCTTCTGAAGCTTGCAGCTTGTTTATGTTTGATCGGGCTGTTATTTTATCGGAATGAATGGATGGGCTTCTCGTGGCTGGAAGCTTATTTCATGGAAAGCTTACAGGATATAGGGGCATTGCTGTCATTCAGCCTGGACGAGATTAGCCCGCATAATCGTACTCTGATGTTTTTGCTGGGCTGGGCTTTATTGATTACCGTCATGTACGCGACCGTTGTGGAAAGACAGCAGGCGATGTGGCTGATTGCCATTACAATCGTGTATTTGATCGGCTTGCAGCTGTGGGCTGATGTCGATACATCATGGGGCATTCTGCGTACTTCTGCTGCCGGAATGCTGCTGATGGCCATTAATCAGCTGTCCTGGGTGGAAGGCCAGTTCAGGCCGCAGCAGCGGTTCGGGGCTTGGTCGACAGGCCGTTGGTCTATGGCTGCTGCAGCAATTATGGCCGTTGCGATAGGAGCGGGTCTATGGCTGTCGCGAGATGAGGCTCGGCTGGTTAAGCCGTTGGCTTGGAATCCGATGTCCACGGCTTGGACTAAGCTGTTCTCTGAGGCTCACAGCTCAGACACGGCGGCGGAGCTCCTGCCGTCGGCAGGGCTTGCTGCCTGGACCGGCTACAGCAGCAACGATTCTCGTCTTGGCGGGCCGATCAAGCCGGACGACGGCATCGCCTTCACGGCTCGCACGGAGCAGGCGACCTATTGGCGAGGTGAGTCGCGCAGCACTTACACAGGCCGCGGTTGGATCAGCGGTCTCGAGGCGGATGCCTTCGCAGCAGGGGCTGCAGACCATGCGGCCGTGAGCCGGGTCACGGAGTGGATGGCAGTCACAGCAGTAGAAGCGCAAGCCGCAGAACCAGCCGCAGAAGCGACTGCGACAATTTCTCCTTTTGCTGCTCCTTCTGCCGCTGTTGCCGGCTTGCCGGGTGAGCCTTCCTTGACCCGTACCGAGGGCGAGGGCCCGCGACACATTACGATCCAGCAGGAAGTATTGCTGGAGAATGAGAGCCTCAGCTCCTATATATTCGCCGGAGGTCGTATCGCCAGTGTAGACGCTCTGGTGACACGCAAAGGCAAGCAGCTTGACACCGGATTGATTGCCATTGACCCAGCAACTGGCAGGACCGGAGTCAGCACATCCGATCCGATCGGATATTATCGGCTGCAGGTGCAGATCCCGGCGGATGGACAGCTGAGACTGGCTCAAGCTGCAATCAGCCAGCCGTTGTCGGAGGCGGAGCGGGCGAATTTGGCAGCGGACTTGCAGCTTCCGGCCTCTCTGCCGGAACGGGTACGTGAGCTGACGAAGTCAGTTGCCGCAAGGGCTGATAACGACTATAGTCGGGCTCTGGCGATTCAGGCTTTTTTGCGCAGCCAGTATACTTATAGTATGGAAAAGCCTGCTTTTCCAAGCGAAAATCAAGATTTCGTGGATCATTTTCTGTTTGACCAACAAGTCGGCTATTGCGATCATTTCTCCACATCGATGGTTGTGATGCTCCGAACGTTAGGTATACCTGCTCGTTGGGTCAAGGGATTCGCGCCTGGACATCTGAGTACGGATGACCCCTCACCAACGGATACCCTGATCGCGTACACGATCCTTAATCGGGATGCACACTCTTGGGTAGAGGCTTACTTTCCTGATTTGGGGTGGGTTTCATTCGAGCCAACACCTGGCTTCACAGATTCATCCGGGCTTGGCCAGGACTCGGTTGCTAATCCCATTGACAAGGAAGCAATTAGCGTATTGGCTCAACCTAATCTCTCCTCATTAGAAGGGAATGTCGCGAAAACTTCGGCATCCTGGTATGGCA
>JARBUQ010000183.1 GCA_029239545.1 Paenibacillus sp. | reverse complement strand
TGAAAACTGCGCACCAATACAATTACATTTACTGGATTTTTTTAAAACTACTTATTGAGACAGGCATGCGAGAGGGAGAGGCAGCCGCGCTTCAGTGGACAGATATAGACTTGAAGAATCAAACCATAAATATTGATAAGACCCTCGATTTTACAGCAAAACAGAATGAGGATCCCTTCGGTGATACTAAGACACTTCGATCAACAAGAACAATTAGAATAGGACAAACATTAATCAATAATTTACGATTCCAACTGAGTTAGCAGAATCAAAATAAACTATCTCTGAATGAAATGTATCGTCATGACCTAAACCTAGTACTATGCAGAAATGATGGTTCACATTTGCCGAAGTCATCACTATTCAACGCTTTTTCACGTATATTGAAGAAAATTGACCTACCCGCACTTCCTATCCACTCCCTTCGACACACATATGCTGTCCTAATGTTAGAAAGCGGAGCTGATATGAAGTTTGTGCAAGAACAGCTTGGACATGGCAGTATCCAAATCACACCTGACATATATGCGCACATTTCCAAAAAACTAGAGGATACGAATATGGAGAAGTTTGAAAAATTCACAAACAACATCCTAAAGTAGAATGTGGGCATTTTGTGGGCTTCCCCTAAGACACGAACAAACCAAATCAACTTCCCACAAAAATAAAAATCCCCCGACACATACTGCGCCAAGGGATCCTCCAAACTAATACAAAGTCATATACTGATCGCGTTCCCAAGCATGCACCTGCGTACGGTACATATCCCACTCAATTTCCTTCAGCTCGAAGAAATGAGTCAGAGCGTGCTCTCCGAGCACTTCGAAGATTACTTCATCATTCAGCATCTCAAGCAATGCTTCCTTCAGATTAGCTGGAAGACTCGGGATACCCTGCTCTTCGCGCTCTTCTTCGGACATGATGTAGATGTTGCGATCGACTGGCGGCGGAAGCTCCATCTTGTGGGTAATTCCGTTCAATCCAGCCTTCAGCATGACGGCAAGCGCCAGATAAGGATTAGCTGCCGGGTCAGGGTTCCGCACTTCAACACGTGTGCTGAGACCGCGTGAAGCAGGGATACGAATCATCGGACTACGGTTACTAGCAGACCAGGCCACATAACAGGGAGCTTCGTAACCAGGAACAAGTCTCTTGTAGGAGTTCACGGTTGGATTCGTAATCGCAGCGAATGCACGTGCGTGCTTCAGAATACCAGCCATATAATAACGAGCGGTCTCACTCAGACCCAAACGATCCTTCTCATCGTAGAACGCGTTCTCTGAGCCTTTGAACAAGGATTGATGACAATGCATCCCTGAGCCATTCACTCCGAACAACGGCTTCGGCATGAAGGTTGCATGTAATCCATGCTGGCGGGCTACGGTCTTTACTACGAGCTTGAAGGTCTGAATCTGATCGGCTGCATTAACAGCATGGGTATATTTGAAATCGATCTCATGCTGACCAGGAGCAACCTCATGATGGGAGGCCTCAATCTCAAAGCCCATCTCCTCCAAGGTCAATACGATCTCACGACGGCAATTCTCACCAAGATCCATAGGAGCCAGATCGAAGTAACCGCCTTGATCATTCAATTCCATTGTAGGATTGCCCTTCTCGTCCGTCTTAAATAAGAAAAATTCCGGTTCAGGACCTACGTTCATAGCCGTAAAGCCCATCTCTTGAGCTTCCTTCAGCGCTTTCTTCAGGATGCCTCGCGGATCCCCTGGAAAGGGTCTGCCGTCAGGAAGATATATATCGCAGATCAATCTTGCAACCCGATTCTCGGTCACCCAAGGAAACACAACCCATGTGTCCAGATCAGGGTATAAATACATATCGGATTCTTCAATCCGGACGTAGCCTTCAATCGAAGAACCATCGAACATCATCTTGTTATCGAGAGCCTTTTCCAATTGACTGACGGGAATTTCTACATTCTTGATTGTTCCTAGCAAATCTGTAAATTGAAGTCGGATAAATCTTACATTTTGTTCTTTAGCGATACGGGTAATGTCTTGTTTTGTGTAGTGTGCTGCTTTCACTATGCTCTCCTCCTAATAATTGGTCATGTCGGAAAGAACCGGGACAGCTCTCCCTGAATTAAGGATACTTGTCCTGGACGCTTACCCGATCTGAGCTGCTGCTTCAACATCTTGTGCAGCTGGGAATCCGTCATCTCGCGGCGCTTCACTTCAGTCTGTTCATTCAGAACGGTTGCTTCCTCGGACTCTTTACTTACAGGGTACAGCACCTGCTTGATGCCTGCGATATTAACACCCTTCTCAATAAGGGCTTTAATCTGCAGCAGTCTCTCCACATCATTGAATGAGAACAGTCTTTGGTTGCCTGATGTTCGGGCAGGTATGATTAATTCATGCTGTTCATAGTACCGGATCTGTCGTGCGGTGAGATCTGTCAGCTTCATCACAATGCCAATCGGAAACAAAGCCATGTTCCTGCGAATATCATCAGTCATTCCATATCACTCCACAATTTAGGGGTTACTAGAATTGTACATTTGTTGTCAATACATGTCAAGGCATGTAAGGTTTAGTTACAATAACCGAGCATCCATCATATTACGAATCGCAGTCAAAACCCCTAATTTGACATGTGAATAAGTAAGGCCACCTTGCATATAAGCAATGTAAGGTTCACGGATTGGAGCGTCCGCAGAGAGCTCTAGGCTGCCCCCTTGAATAAACGTTCCGGCAGCCATTATTACAGGGTGCTCATACCCGGGCATATCCCATGGCTCGGGAACTACATGAGCATCAATCGCAGATGCTTTCTGAATACCTTGAACGAATGAGATCAGATGGCGTTCATCCGTGAACTTGATCGCTTGTATAAGATCCGTTCGCGGCTCATTCCAACGCGGATGGCTCTCGAATCCGAGCTGCTCGAATAAAGCAGCTGCGAATACAGCACCCTTCAGCGCCTGTCCGACCAGATGAGGAGCCAGAAACAAACCCTGGAACAAACTCCTTAGTGTTCCAAGCATCGCTCCGACCTCTCCACCTATGCCAGGTGCCGTTAACCGATAGGCAGCAAGCTCCACAAGTTCCTTTTTACCGGCAATATAACCGCCAGTGGGAGCAAGTCCTCCACCGGGATTTTTGATCAACGAACCCGCAATGAGATCCACGCCGATCTCAGTAGGCTCCTGCTCCTCTGTGAACTCACCGTAACAGTTATCTACGAATACGATCACATCGGGATTAATTTGCTTAACGAAGGAAGTCATCTCCTCAATCTGGGCAATAGAAAAAGAAGGTCGCCAGTCATATCCTCTCGAGCGCTGTATCCCAATGACTCTGGTCTTCGCCGTCATACCGGCGCGTATACCATCCCAATCAGGGGCCCCTCCATCCAGCAAAGCAACTTCCTCATAGTGAATTCCCCAGTCTTGCAGCGAGCCCGTTCCATCACCTGGTTTACCTATCACTTTATGCAAAGTATCATATGGCTTTCCTGTTATGTACAGCATATGATCACCCGGACGAAGCACCCCGAATAGAGCCGTGCCAATCGTATGAGTCCCAGAGACGAAATGTGGTCTGACCAGAGCCGACTCTGCTCCGAATGCCTCAGCATACACGAGGTCAAGTATTTCTCTACCCCGATCGTTATACCCATATCCCGTTGACCCAGCAAAATGATAGTCGCTTACTTTATATTTCTGAAACGCACGGATCACTTTCCACTGATTATGGTCAACCGTCCGGTCGATCTGCTTCATCTTAGGCTCAGCCGTTTCTTCCGCTTGCTCCATCTGCCTAATCAGCTTCTCCGGCATATCCATTGTTAATCCGCCTCTCCCTGAACCGGCTCGAGCTCCGCCCCTTGCAAATAAGGAGTAAGCTTGTAGCCGCTTTTCTCGTATTCGCTATTCTTGATTCTGACCTTAAACTGGAGCAGGTCATCCTCGCCTACAGCTTGCTCTGTCACATCACCGACACGGTACAACAAGGCAATCATCTCTCCGCGGTCTGCAGGTATCAGAAAGGTTTTCGTGTCACCCATCAGCTTTTCTTCAATCGCCAGCTTCAGCTTCTCCAGATCGTTGTCCACCATAGCACTGACACGCAAAGTATCCCCCGCTGCATTAAGCCAGTCCAATTCTTCAGCCTTCAATAAATCAATTTTATTAAACACCGTTAATCTTTCTTTACCATGGGCGTCTAATTCCTCCAAAACCTTATCCACAACTCTCATCTGCTGCTCACGCATCTCGCTAGAGCTATCCACCACATGGACAATCAAATCTGCTTCGCAAACTTCCTCAAGAGTGGCACGGAACGCCGATACCAAATTATGAGGCAAATTCTGAATGAAACCTACGGTATCCGTCAAGACAATTTCTTGACCATTAGGCAGCTGCAAATTTCTGGAGGTTGGGTCGAGCGTAGCGAAAAGCTGATTCTGAGCATAAACATCGGACTCGGTTAGGCGATTGAGCAATGTGGATTTACCAGCATTCGTATAACCCGCCAAGGCAACCTGATATACGCCTATTTTCTTGCGTCGCTCCCTATGCAAAGTACGATGGCGAACGACTTCATGCAGATTATTCTTAAGCTCAGTAATTCGATCGCGAATATGTCGACGATCTGTCTCCAGCTTCGTTTCCCCAGGACCTCTTGTGCCTACTCCACCGCCAAGCCTGGAAAGATTCTTCCCTTGTCCGGACAAACGTGGCAGCAGATAACTAAGCTGTGCCAGCTCCACTTGTAGAATTCCTTCTCTTGTTTTGGAACGTTGAGCGAATATATCGAGAATCAGTTGAGTCCGATCAATGATTTTGACATCCAACGATTGCTCCAGATTGCGTACTTGTGCCCCGGACAGCTCTTGATCGAAGATCGCTGTGTTAGCGCCATGAGTGTCTAGCAGCACCCGCAGCTCCTCCACTTTCCCTTTCCCTATGAACCATTTGGAATCTACGGAATCCTTCGATTGAACCAATGAATCGAGCACCTGCACTCCAGCTGTCTCAGCAAGACTCACCAACTCATTCAAGGAGTATTGAATCATTTCCTCTGATACGCGGTTGCTTTTCAGCACTAGGCTGACTAACACGGCTTTATCTAACTGATGTCCCGTTATTTCGTGGGATGTTTGTTTCACTGCATCTTCCTCCTGTACTACAAAAATGGGCACCAAAAACCTGACTGTAACAAAACATCAAAAGCCTTCCGCACCGCACAAACTTGTTATATTGTACCACATTGTCATTGAAAACTTTCATGCAACCATTTAAAAACCGTCAAAATTGACGGTTTATAGGTGTGCTACTATATAAATTTTTCATAAAAATCCTTTAACTTGGCAGCTTCAGCTCCACAGTTGTCCCCAAATCCGGCTCACTGCACAGGTTCACGCTGCCTCTATGATTCTCAACAATCTTCAGTGTGACAGCCAATCCAATGCCCACTCTATCCGTTTTGGACGTGACGAAAGGCTCTCCAAGCTTGCGCAGCCGCTGTTCATCCATACCTACACCATGGTCACGAATCCTGATTAGAACTGCATCCCCCACATGCTCCAGCTCAATCTGTATTTTACCGCCCTTAGCCATCGCCTCGATGGCATTGTTCATGATGTGGAGGAAGGCAATCTTCAACTGCTTGGCATCTCCAATAATACTCGGAATAGAGTTCCTAACCAGCAGCTCCCATTCGACATTTGCCATCAGCGCTCTTGTATCCAGAATGACAATGATTTCTTCTATTAGCTGTACTGGATTGAAAGCGGTAGTGGGCTCAGGCATAGGTCTGCTTAAAAGCATCACTTCATGAGAAATCAGCTCAATTCGTTCAATTTCACGATGCATGATGGAATAATATGAGCTCGGATGCGGGCTTTGATCCTGCAGAAGTCTTGTCAATCCAGACAGGACAGTCAGCGGTCCTCTGATCTCTTCAGAGAAACGAGTGGCAATCCGACTCAGTACTTCTATTTTATCTGACGTCCTTGATTCGTTCTCTGCCTTTTTACGTTCGAGTATGTTTTTGGAAATCGCATAATAGCCGGCAATCTTGTGGCTTACATAGATCGGAATAATCATTATATTTACAGGGATTAATTCTCCACTTTTGGATATCACAGTCATTTCGAAATTTGCCGGACTCCCTCTCCTGATCATAGAGCTAAAGGCTTCAATCACCGCCTGCTGGTCTTCCTTAACGATGAGCTGGGTGTAAATCAGACTCCTGAACTCCTCTACTGAATACCCCAATAATTGCTGAGCAGCTGGATTGAGATCCAATAAATTGCCTTGACCATCAAACGTAGAGATCGGGTCGGGGCTAAGCTCGAATAGCTGATCCGTCTGACCTTGCATCATAGGGATACGCTTACGCATTTTGTACTCATACATGTTCAGATCAGCTTTATGCATCAATTGTTCGATGTTTGTTGTAGCGCCAGGCTCAGACTCCGCTTCTCCGATCGAGAATGACAATACAATGGGGTTTTGCTCAGGACTAAATGTATATTGGCTATGATTTAAACGTTGTTCAATATTGTTCAGAAGAGCTTTGGAATCCTCTGTAGCTTCCATCACGATTACGAACTCATCACCACCTAAGCGGCCTACTGTTCCGTTCCAACCTTGCATCATCTGCCCAAGCTGAGAGGCAAAATGAACAATTACTTTATTCCCGATCATATGCCCGTATGTATCATTGATTTGTTTGAAGTAATCGAGATCGATCAGGATGACCCTGACCTTTAACCCTTTTTCTACAAGCTTTTGACCGAAGATCAACGTATGCTGCAAGGACGGGAGACCTGTCAGAGAATCAATCATAGACATTTGACGGTACTCATTACGTTCCTTCAACAGCTTACGCATCATCCGAGTTAATAAGGAATACACCAGAGCATTGAGCAGGATAGCAAACACATTGGCCCATAACTCCGTATTATCTACCTGACCCTGGAACCGGAACAGAAAGACAGCTGATAAAAAGCCTGCAGCAAATGGAAATATGGGGTTCGGCACAAGCAAAGCAAAAATAAGCAGCAACGGGTACAGAATAAGCAGAAAGCAATATAATTGCACAGTCGGAAATACAAGCAACAGCATCCCCAGCGTAGCGCTAGACAAGACATATAGCAAAGTAGGAGACGAACGGAAGCGGACAAGCATGATTAACAGGAGCGAGAATAGCGCAGAAATAAACAAACCATACCCATCATGATATAACGAGGCAATCGAACAACTGGCTGTGAATAAAGCTAACGGTCGTACCAGCATATCTAATCCATCATTAGGAAAAACCATTCGCCAAATCGAATTTAGTCCTGCTTTCATCATGAATGATTCTCCTTCCATCGGAAAATCTATATAAAGAACAAAAAAAGCTATTCCATAAATCGGAATAGCTGGATTGACTCGAAAACAAATAATTGTTTCTTCGGCAACCCAGCTATCATAGCTCCTTTGGAACCTTAGACCTGAGGCTTTGCGTCCTTGTTTTTCAGCAAGTTTGCCATTATCGAATACGGAAACATAATTTAATTATTTTTACTATATCATGTAGGATTAAGTTTTGCCAGAGACCTTTACAGCATAATTAAGTTCATCGCTTCCCGAACCTCAGCAATCACTTGTCTTGCAGAGGCTTGGGCTTGCTGCTTGCCAGCGAGCAGTACATCATGAATGTAGGAATCCGATAGCTGCTCACGCCTTGCCCGAAACGGTTGTACGAGCGCATTCATCGACTGAGCAAGCTCTGCCTTGCACTGGACACAGCCAATTGCTGCACTCCGGCACTTGTTCATTATGTTCTCATTCGTCTCGTTAGAGCTAAAGAAGGTGTGGAGATGATATACATTACAGCCTTCAATGGTTGGAGTCCCCGGTTGGTCGCGATACGCTCGGGATGGGTCTGAATAAGCCTTTTTGACCTTTCCCTCAACAAGCTCTCTCTCATCCTTCATACTAATATAACTGCTTGAAGTATCTGACTTGCTCATTTTCCCCTGACCGGTAAGGGAAGGAATTCGCACAGCTTGCTCCTCCAGTGGTTGCGGTTCCGGGAATAGGTTGCCATACTGCTGATTGAAGCGGCGCTGCATCGTTCTGGCCATCTCCAAATGCACAAGCTGATC
>JARBUQ010000182.1 GCA_029239545.1 Paenibacillus sp. | reverse complement strand
GGAGCTTTCATTCTAGTTATTATTGCTACTTTAAAAGCCTCACAAGGTGAGTCCTACCGCTATCCGCTGACCATTCGCTTCCTGAAGTGATAACGTTCCTCATATAGGTTATAATGGGAGCCATAGCTGGATATCCGGCATATTAATGAAGCATGAATGGAGCAGGACTTCGAACATGAACAAACTATTATCCCTATTCACCCAAATAATCACATCCAACGAACTCGTGCAGGCCGTCATCTCTAACCCTAAGCACAAAACTGGCGACGGAATCTATAAGGTAAAAATAAAGCAGGTTCAGCTTAAAGCTGGATTAATGGTGCAGTTCGAGTATCATTATGCGCGAAAAGTGACTCATGAGAATGTGGAACTATCTCTTGCAGCGGGCCATATGGCGGAGCTGTTGCTGAGCGGAACGTTCAAGCAAGGTCTCGTTCAGACGAATGAGGCAGACTACCACATTCTTATGAATAAGAAGGGGGAAGCTTCGATTCTGAAGAAAGCCCCCACCCGCACGGAACAGGTTGTTACCACGCATAATCGCAAGAAGCAATACTTGCTTGAGGAAGGCAATCCGGTTCCTTTCCTTGTTGAGCTTGGTGTTATGAATGCGCAGGGCAAGGTGCTTGCTGCCAAGTATGATAAATTCCGCCAGATCAACCGCTACTTGGAGATGGTCGAGGACGTGGTTGGTTCGCTGCAGACAGGACGGACATTGAACATAGTGGACTTCGGCTGCGGCAAGTCCTATCTAACCTTCGCGTTATACCACTATCTGAAGGAAGTGCGCAAGCTTGATATCCAAGTTATTGGCTTGGACTTGAAGGAAGAGGTCATAGCGCATTGCAGCGGCTTGGCGAAGAAGCTGGGGCTCGACCGTCTGCAGTTCCTCGTCGGAGACATCGCGCAGTATAAGGGCTTGGAGCGTGTTGACATGGTCGTCACGCTGCATGCCTGTGATACGGCGACTGACGCCGCATTAGAGAAGGCAGTCCGCTGGGAGGCGGACGTCATTCTATCCGTGCCGTGCTGCCAGCACGAGCTGTTCAGCCAGCTGGAGAATGCCCGACTCGGCCCGATGCTGGGGCACGGGATTATTCGCGAGCGATTCGCTGCGCTGGCTACAGACTCGATCCGCGCCTCGCTGCTGGATTTGCTCGGCTACAAGACGCAGATCCTGGAATTCATCGATTTGGAGCACACGCCTAAGAATTTGCTCATTCGCGCCGTCAAGCAGAAGCAGACGGCGGGTACAGGCAGCCGCTCCGTTGAGGCTGCAGATGCGTCGGCGCTCAGCGCTGTTCCGCAGAGCGTCGAGCCGCTGCTCAGCGCCGCGCAGGCCGCCAAAGTCGCGGCCTACCGCAGCTTCGTCGTGGAGCTGCACGCGACGCCGTATCTCGAGCGC
Organism: Paenibacillus sp.; assembly: GCA_029239545.1. GTDB lineage: Bacteria > Bacillota > Bacilli > Paenibacillales > NBRC-103111 > Paenibacillus_AA. The sequence continues at coordinate 6,833 of JARBUQ010000182.1, read as the reverse complement.
GCGCTGCAGGACAAGCTCGCACCGCTATTCGCAGCGGCCGACGCCGACGCCGGGCGCTGATACCTGGCGCCAGGGCCCAGGGGCAACCGATCTGGCTGCCTATTTTGAAGCTCTACCTCTGAATCCGTGCTAGAACGTTACGGTCAACCTTTCTGAGTCAAGATCTATCCGTCTCAAAATCTGCAGGAGGAAGGTCGATTCCCATAACGAGGTGGACACAGTTTCGTTATTTGCTCCAAACCCTCTTTTTGTTGCTCTAACTCTCGGAAGTGCCTACGGTGAAACGAATTTCGTTTCGCAGCTCAGGTTTTAATTGCACTCCATTCAATACAACGCGCCAAAAAGGAAATTCCTTACGATCCAAACTCTTTTGCTGGTGTCGTTCAACTGTATATTCCCATTCAAGCGCGTCGAATTCCATCCGTATTGGACCGATCTGCACTTGTCCCGCTTCTATGCAAACCGGTTCTATCGACGAAATAAACACTTCTTCCAGGGAGCCCGGCATTTCCGCGAATTGGAAATAATCGCTAATGATTAATCGATGTGGGGACTGTTCAGCTTGTCCCAGCTGTTCCCAAATAAATTCACGCTCAAACGCAGTCAACTTATCGCATGGATAGGCATGCTTCAAATCAAGCTTATATCTCACCAATCCAGCAACGTGATCGTATCCAAGCACATTAGCACGATATGCTCTTCCGGTACCTTGACGGACACCGTCGATAATAGGAACGGAATGACCGTGGGAGCCTGCGGTTAAATACTCATACCGGTACCTGGGTTGAAAATATTGGCGGTTATATTCCCCCGCACCTAGATCCATCAGCACATTTTGTCCGTCAGCGTGAATAATAAAATGACCGAGATCATTATGATTATGCGGTTCCTCATTAAACCCGCCTTTTGCCGCGAAAGCCGCTTTCCGTCCATTAATGGTTCTTTTGGAAATAACCCACTGATGACCTGAGAAATAATAATCCTGAACTTCGGCAAATTCCTTCTCGACGCCACCCATTTGTCCTTGATTCAAACTCCAGATCACATTACGACTGAACGTATTCCAACAGGAGATGAAATCATTCAGCTGTTCTTTACGCTTCGGCACCGAAATTTCAGGGAATTTCATTGATAATTTAGTGAAAAGTCCTGTCGAGGAAAGAAACTTGTCCACCGCATCGGAGAAATTCACAACCGTCGTATCCGCGAGCGTGCAGGCTTCAGGGAAACGGCAGATGCTGCGCACAAGATCATCTGACAAAAGATCGATCCGTCCGTTCGTACGCTCTTTGAGCAGCTCTGAAAACTGTACAAATGACCCAAAGCCAAATTGCCAATAATTCACACCTTCAGCGGTCGCTCCTTGTGAATCAAAACCGCTCAAATGGCCTCTCAACGCCTGAATCACTCTCCAAAGCATACCTGCCAGCCGTTCGCTGTCCCTCTCCAAATAAATAGCGGCTCCACCGGAACACGAAGCACATACTGCAGGCCAATTGTTCGTTTTCAATTCCCAATTTTGGGGTACGGGATCATAGAAATAGACCTGCAGAATGCGTTTGTTGATTTCCTCCTTGACCCGATGGACGACCCAAGGATGTAATTGTTGTTCGAACAAATATATAATTTCGGCCAATGCAAAAGCGGTCTGGCTCGAAAAAAGATCAACTGTTTCACGTGGCGGCTTCGCTTGGTCCCATATTCCTTCCGGGTATTGATTGACATACAGTCCGACGTGAGCGGGAATTACCCAGGTGGACTCTTCGCAAATAGCCCAAATGAGATCCTGAAGGGCAGCTATCCAGCGATCTCCTCCCTCTGTCAAGTGAAGCATAGTTAGCACACTTAACCGGCTTCTGCGATCCATGTATCTGTTATCAAATATTGTGCGGTCACCGGTTTGGTCAAACAATAAGAAATTCGAGAACAGAAGCGGTTGCATCGGCGTCGCCAGCATTTCATTGCCTTTCCGGTGAAGCTCTTCCCAAAAATTTTCGAATCCGGGGTGTGAATGCCGCCGCTCCTTCCAGGTTCCGATTTGTTTAGCCTCGGGGTATAGAACGGTTCGGCTGTCTTCAGTTTCTTCTAAAATAAGCTTGAGCTGTTTTAAAGTCAGTTCTTCGATACCGATCACTTTCATCTCTCCTCTTAACCAACTTGGTGCGTACACCCACATCTTAAAGGGTTCCTGCTCCCTCTGCAAGGGTTTTGCCGTTTTCTTACCGGCCGACGAAATGTGAGGAAGGAACACGGCCGCTAGTGGGCGCGGCCCACATCTATCCACCTATCCCGCGCACAAAAAAAGCGGGCCCCTAAACAGGCCCGCTCAAAAAGCTAAGTTATATAGCCTATCCCTACTAAACTGGCAAACTGCACCGGATTCGGCGATAAGCCAGCCTTCTCAGAAATCGGCTAATCTAATCCTAACGTGCACCATTCACATTGCCTTATTGAAACTTAAAGGTTTTACCCTGCAGGTTGCTTACTTGGACCGCGTATTCGTCGAAGATCAGCTTCCCTTGATGTTTGCTCATAAGCTCAGCACGATATTTCGGCCAGTTGGCTCCAGATTTCTCGTCGAACAGGAGTTTCACTTGGAATTCTCTCATTTTGGTGCGGAAATCACCGATATTGATTCCTGGAGGCGGCGCTGTGCTAAGACCGATGGATGGCAAATATTTATAGCTTTTAATAAGCTTAATAATATTGCGATCCCGATCGGACATGGCTGGATCGATGATGTTCAGACCTACACGTTCCGGCTCATCAAGGCGTGTGAAGAAGTTCCAGATGTTCAGGAAGTCTCCTTGGTCAATGATATCTTTTTTGATAGCTGCGTTGTTGAGTGTATAGGTGCTGCCATTCTTCGTGTAATGAGTGCCTTCCTTGCCGTAGTGCGTAAGCAGGTACCCTTCCGGACTTGCGAGCCAGTCCAGAATCTCGACCGAACGGGCAATCTTGGCTGGCTGCTTCTCAGCGGTTGTGCGAGAGAACAGGAATGGGAAGCCAGGCAGATTCTCCGTCCATACTCCAGTATCCTTATAAGGCTGGAAAGCGACCCAGTTGGCTTGCGGTGTAATAGCTTTTGATTTGTTTTGATAGCTCGTTGCGATGCTGTCCAGAGCGAATTTCTCATCGGATAATATAATCCCGACCTTACCTTGAGCGGCTTTGTCCAGATGCTGTGTGCCCTTATTCAAGAACCAGTCAGGATCGACAATGCCGTCAGCGATAATTTTGACAACACCGTCAATAACGAATTGCATTTTGGGATCAGATTGTGTATCGATGAATTGATCGCCGACTAACATGCTCGGGCCCATCAAGCCCTGCTTCAGCCAGTCCGGGAAATCATAGGAGATCGAGTTGCCGTTTCCAGCAGCGCTCATGCCGTAAGTATCCTTTTTACCGTTGCCATCCGGATCGTCGAATGTGAATTTGCGCATGACCTCAATCATTTCATCATACGTATTCGGCACCTTCAAGCCCAGTTTATCGAGCCAATCCTGACGCACATAATAAGAACGGTAAGTTTTGATCGGGAACGGAAGCGGGGCACGCCAGAAGCCCTTTTCCACTTCATATCCCTTCAGACCGACCTCATCAAACCAGTATTTAAAATAATTCGGCATCGTCTTGGGGCTAACGAATGGAGTCATATCGGCCAACAAGCGATCGGCAGCATATTTTTGGGATGCGGTTCCCGAGGCAATGAACATGTCAGGCGCTTCTCCGCCAGCAATCATGACACTGATTTTGTTGTCGTAATCGGTTCCGGGAGCCATATATTCGAGGTTCAGCGTTACATTGAATTTCTCTTCAATCGTTTTCTTAACAAAATCATCCTTGGGAAGATTACTGCTCGCATTACCTGACACAAACCATCTTAATTGCAAATTCTCTTTTTTGGCGTCTGTAGCCTGCGGACTTGGCGAACCTGTTGTTTCTGTCTTAGGATCGGCACTGTTATTGTCCGACGATGATGAACAGCCCCCGAGTACCAGGGAAACTGCCATTACACTTACCCCCGTTAGTTGTAAGGGTTTCCAATAACCTTTTTTGTTCATGAAGCGATGACCTCCTCATTTAGTTAGACCAGCCTGTAGATTCGTTTAAGAAGCCGTACATGCGCTCTTGTGGAATCTAAATTAATCTTGGCATAAGAAAGCGCATTCCTAAACTGTACGTTTGGAAATGGACTGTCTCGGCTAACTGTACTTTGCGAAATAAACTGTATTTCAAGCATCAGAACGTCGCTATAACACTTGTTTCAGCCTGTATTCCTTCGGAGTTGTCCCATATTTCTTTTTGAATAGGCGGAAAAAATAGCTCTGGTTCGTGAACCCGACCTTCTCCATAATCTGGTTCACACTATAATCATGCTGTCGTAGTAGGACAAGAGCGTGTTCAAGCCGTACCTCTGTAATATAGTCGGGTATGCCGGCCCCATGCTTCTGCTTGAACAGCTTGCTTATATGTGCACTGGACAAACGGACCATAGAAGCGATCTCAGGCAGACATAAATCAGGATTCCCATAATGCGTATGAATAATCTCATGTATGGTGTCTGCAACGAGCTGATTCGTCTTATCGCCAGAGGGTTCAACAAGCTTAGTCAAAATATCCGATAGAGTATGCTGGAATAATTGCTCAGCTTCCTGCAAGGTTTCGATGTGAGCCAGCTGTCCGTATAATTCCCTGGTGTCGAGAGCGATTGGCCGAAGGCGGTTGGCATTGATTTCCTCAACGATCCTGTGGACAGTCGCAAGCAGGTGGAACATCCCGAACAGCATCTGTTCATACTTCAAAGGATGCAAAGAGCGGAACCATTCCTGCAAACCTGCCATAACAAGCTCTTGGTTGCCGGACTTGATTCCTCCGGAAAGCTTTTTCTCCAGCTCAGGGGAGGACAGAAACTGCCCGGATCGCAGATTCGACTCTACAAGCTCCGGCACGATAACGGCCATTCTCCCGTAGATCATTCGATAGTTAGCAAGGTCATGGACCTGTGCGTACAATACGCTCATATCTTGAGCCTGCTCCCCGATCCTGCTTATTGCTGCGGTCAAACATAATTGATGCTCTGAATCAGCTCTGCTCTGGATGAGACGGATTCGCTGCAGCAATAGCTCCTGCCAGCCTTGATCCGTTCCGGAATGGCTAATTACCGCAACCACACAACCAGTCCCCATATCCATTAGTTCATAGGTGTACTGCTCAGAGAACAGCCCGTTGATGAGCTCGCATACGATAATCGGATTCAGTGACGGATCAGGCTTCAATAGTGGTGCTGCTGCAGCCGATGCTGTTGATTCTGCTGTCTGCTTGAAGGCATCAGTGAACAGTCCCACTAGCAGAAAAGGCTGCCGAAGGTCGATATTCAACTCATATTGCCGGATGATGTCCTCGATTTCCTCTGGAGCAGTTGACGCGCTTTCTAACACAATTTTTTTCAAATAGTAGGTTCTTAGGATCGTGTTCTGATCAACCTGGCTCTGAGACAGCTGCTGAACCTGGTTCAACGTATGCTGGAATGCATTGGAAATGTAGGACCATTCATCCTTGCGAGCTACTTCTGATTCGGCAGGTGGTGTGGCTGTCATGCCTGCACGTACTTTGCTCAGCAATGCCTCCACGGGATGATACAAATTAAACGTCAGGATCGCGGATGCAGCAAGCGATAGAAGCAGGAAAAGCGCGATAATGTAAAAGGATATACTGCGCATTTGCAAAATATCGTGAAATACTTGTTCGTAAGGCTGTAAGCTGACGACGGTCCAGTCATATTTCTCGGACTTCATGTAAGAGACAATTTCTTTGCTATGGCCGCTGCCATGTACGAACAGATCTGCGTTTTTGCCGTATTCGTCCATTTCCCTTTTGACCGAGCTGTACAAATCTCCGCCCGCAGACCAGCTTCTTTGACTCGGATCGTATAAATCACCGGCACTATTCACAAGCAATAAGCGGCTGTCACCATAATTCTGCAGCTGATTGATGCCGCTCAGCTGCGAGAATAACCACTCAGGTTGAACGTTGAGTATGAGCATGCCCTTCTGCTTGGCTTCTGTGGGTCTGTCATTGAACATAAAGTAAGAGAAAAAGTCGATCGGCTTGCGTACATCCAGCTCATTCCCGGACGACACTGGCAGCAGCCTTAGCTTAGGAACAGGAGACTGCTTTGCGATATAGCGGGCGGTTACCGAATTTTCTCCTTCGGGCTGACAAGCTTGTATCGCTGAGGGAGAGTAGGAGTAGTAGCATTGATTGCGCTCATTAAAAATTACAATGGAGTGAAGGAATGGAGCCGACTTCATGAGCTTCTCCAGAACCCCCAGATGCTGGTATAAAATATATGTATCACTCAGATCTGCATACATAAATTCACTTATGGCGGTATCGTAGTAGGAGGAAATTGCAGTTGTTTTCAATATTTCGTTCATCGAGTCCAAATTATAGACGGTTTGTGCCAGCATTTTCTCGTTGGCGGACTGCTGGATGTTTAATACGGTTCGCTCTGTGTGGAAGTACAAGGATGCGGACAAAGCAGACAGCAGAACGACGATCAGCAGGGTTACAGATAAAAGCAGACGAATTAAATACTTCCTTGATTTGTATTCTGATCTTAATTTCATTTTCTGGCCGACCCCCTCCTTGCATCATACCACATGAGGGAAGCGTCTTCATCTCTCTGCTTCTGATTTTGCTTTGTGAGGTGTGAACGGGTTAACTCGGCGAAAGTATGTATTTTAATGGAAAATGCTCTCGGCCGGGGTGCTGCTGTAGTACAATGGAAAGAGCTCCGTAAGCTGGACGAAAGAAAGTAATGCGAG
>JARBUQ010000181.1 GCA_029239545.1 Paenibacillus sp. | reverse complement strand
GTCTTGCCACCTCCAGCCCATTCGATCAAACGTCCCTAAAAGAGTGGAATTTGAATATGAATGTCCTTGGAACTGGATATTTTCTCGTAGCGCGTGAAGCATTCAAGCTGATGAAGGAGCAGAGCATCGGCGGAAACATGGTTTTTATCGGCTCCAAAAACTCCATATATGCAGGTAAGAATGCTTCCGCCTACAGTGCGGCCAAAGCGCTTGAAGCACATCTGGCACGCTGTATTGCAGCGGAAGGCGGAGAGTTCGGAATTCGCGTCAACACTATACTGCCGGATGCGATTCTGCAAGGCTCGGCGATCTGGAACGGCAGCTGGCGCAATGAGCGTGCAGCGGCTTACGGGATCGAACCGGATCAATTGGAAGAATACTATCGCAAGCGTACTACGCTATTAGTGAATATATACCCTAAAGATATCGCAGAAGGCATTGCTTTCTTCGCTTCCTCCAAGGCTGACAAAACAACAGGCTGTATGCTGACCATTGATGGCGGAGTCCCGGCTGCGTTCACGCGATAATAGGCTTCTCAGAAGAGGCAAGGTTACTTCGTATGGAGAGGAGAATCCAGATGCATCAAGCACACGGAAATAAAATTTGGTTCATTCCGGACGGGTATATTCCGCCTACGAGCTCTGGCAGCTTGGAAAGCCACGAATCCATCTGTGTCCTGAATACGTCCTCAGAAGAAGCGATTCTGACTGTGACGATATTTTTTGAGGATCGGGAGCCTCTTGAGGATATTCAGGTCATCGTACCGGCCCGCCGCACTCGTCATATTCGCACAAACGGGCTGCAGCATGAAGGCGAGTTTATTCCGGTTGGGGTACCCTATGCAGCTCAGGTAGTCAGCACAGTATCTGTTATTATTCAATACAGCCGATTAGATGCCACTCAAGCTGAGAATGCATTGATGTCGGTCATGGCATATCCATTAAAATAGCTGGAGAAGGAAGGGACTAGAGAATGACCAAACAAGACCTGCAGCAGCAATATGAATGGGCGAAAAGCCTGTACAGCCAGCATGGAATAGACGTAGATCAGGCGCTGGAGAAATTGGCCCAAATCAAAATATCGATGCATTGTTGGCAAGGGGACGATGTAAGCGGGTTTTTGTTCAAGGATGAAGCATTGAGCGGAGGGATATCCGTCACCGGCAATTATCCCGGTGCAGCCAGCACTCCTGCTGAGCTGCGAAACGACCTGGAGAAGGCATTCTCCCTCATTCCTGGCAAGCATAAGCTGAACCTGCACGCGATCTATGCGGATACGGAGGAAAAGGTCGATCTGGATCAGCTGGAGCCGCGCCACTTTGAGCGCTGGGTAGCTTGGGCGAAGGAGCAAGGGCTGGGACTCGATTTCAATCCGACCTGCTTCTCGCATCCGAAGTCCAAGGATGGGTTCACGTTAAGTCATCCTGACGCTGAGATTCGCCAGTTCTGGATCGATCATTGCAAGGCGTCGAGAAGAATCGGAGCTTATTTTGGGGAGCAGCTTGGACAGACATGCGTCACGAATGTATGGGTTCCGGATGGCTACAAGGATTTACCGGTCGATCGCCTCGCTCCGCGCCAACGGCTGAAGGCGTCGCTCGATGAGGTATTCGCCGAGCCGCTCAATCCTGCCTTCCATCTGGATGCGGTAGAGAGCAAATTGTTTGGCTTGGGCTCAGAGGCATATGTAGTAGGCTCTCATGAATTTTATATGGGTTATGGCATTCAGAATAACAAGCTGATCTGCCTGGACGCAGGTCACTTCCATCCGACTGAAGTGATTTCCGGCAAGCTGTCCTCCTTATCCTTATTCACCAACGGGATTCTGCTGCATGTTAGTCGGCCGATGCGCTGGGACAGCGATCATGTCGTAACATTTGATGATGAGCTGCAGGAGATCGCGAAGGAGCTTGTCCGTCATAACTTACTAGAAACAACACATATAGGGCTTGATTTCTTCGATGCGAGCATTAACCGTGTGGCTGCTTGGGTAATCGGAACGCGCAATACGATCAAGGCACTGCTTGCGGCTCTGCTTGAGCCAACGGAGCAGCTGAAGCAGGCTGAACTTCAAGGCGACTATACGACTCGTCTCGCTCTCCTGGAGGAGTTCAAATCTTATCCGTTCGGGGTAATTTGGGACTATTATTGTGACAAAATGGGTGTGCCTGTACGGGAAGCATGGCTGCATGAAGTGAAAGCCTATGAGCAGGAAGTGTTGTTGAAACGGGGGTAAAAAGGCGATGACCAATGTGTTGGCAATTGACCTCGGCGCAAGCAGTGGTCGAGCCTTGCTCGGGCGTCTGGCGGACGGTCGAATTGAGGTAGAAGAGCTTCATCGCTTCCCGAATGATCCTGTGCAAGTGGGGGATCGACTGCAGTGGGACGTGCTTCGCTTATTACATGAGATCAAACAAGCGCTGCTGAAGGCGAAGCATCAAGGAATCGAGCTGACCAGTATGGCGATTGATTCCTGGGCGGTAGATTTTGGGCTCATTGGCAGGAATGGTGAGCTGCTCGGCAATCCGTACCATTATCGGGACCTTCATACTGAGGGTGTAATGGAACAATTGCTCGGAGAAGTGGAGCCAGCCGAAATTTTCTCGAGAACAGGCATTCAGTTTTTGCCTTTCAATACGATCTATCAGCTGTATGCTTTGAAGCAGGCTGATTCACCTCTGCTCAGGGAAGCAGAACGATTCTTGATGATTCCTGATCTGCTTCGTTATTTCCTGACAGGGGAAATGGTTAACGAATTCTCCAACGCTACGACAACCCAGCTGTTCAATCCGTTAACAGGTGATTGGGACGAGGAGCTGCTCAAGCGAATCGGGATTTCACAATCGCTGTTCGGGCAGGTGGTGCAGCCTGGAACGCTGGTCGGCCGATTGCGTCCTTCCTTGTGTGAGGAGCTTGGTATCGACGCCATTCCAGTGTATGCGGTTGCCGAGCACGACACGGGGTCAGCAGTCGCTGCAGTTCCCGCTGTGGAACGCTCCTTCGCTTACTTAAGCTGCGGGACCTGGTCGCTTATGGGGACTGAGGTTGTTCAGCCGGTGATGAATGATCTGGCTCTGCAGCTGAACTTCACCAATGAGGGTGGAGTGGACGGAACGTACCGGCTGCTTAAGAACATTATGGGTTTGTGGATTTTGCAGGAATGTCGAAGAGAATGGGAACGTGCTGGGGCTTCCCATACCTTCCCTGAATTAGTCGAAATGGCAGGACATGCAGAGCCCTTCTCAGTGTGGATCGATCCCGATGATGCTATGTTCCTGCATCCTGGAGATATGCCGGAGCAGATACATCAATATGCACTTAGAACGGGTCAACAGCCGCCTGAAGGTCATGGGGCAATCGTTCGTTGCATTCTGGAAAGTCTAGCTTTAAAATACCGTTATGTGCTGGAAATGACGGAACAGTTATCCGATCAACGTTTCAATGGCCTGCATATGGTGGGTGGCGGCATTCATAATACTTTGCTGTGTCAATGGACAGCTAACGCGATTGGCAAGCCTGTATGGGCTGGACCCGCCGAAGGCAGCGCCATAGGGAATCTCACGGTTCAATGGATTGCGCAAGATCAGCTAACGGATATATGGGAAGCTCGACGAATTATCAGAGATTCCTTTCCGGTTACAAGCTACGTGCCGAGCGAGCAGGAAGCTTGGGAGGATGCCTATCGCAGGTTCCTTGCTTTGAGCGGGCTGTTGTCCGTATAATCTATTCGCTCCACGGGCTGGGAACTGATCGTGGAGTGCAAGAGAACGGTAACGAAAGAGAGGGGGGCAGCTATGCTGGTTGCGGAGCGCTATGAGAGAATAGTTCAACTAGTCAATGAACGGGGCAGCATACGCGTCTCCGAGCTGAGCGAGCTGTGCCTGGTGACTGAAGAGACGATCCGGCGCGATCTGGATCGTTTGGAGCGAGCGGGGCGATTGCTTCGCTCACATGGAGGCGCGGTCAGCGTCAAGGATCACCAGTCTCAGCAGCAGCCGGAGATCCCTTACTCTGAGCGGGAGATCACTCATGCAGAGGAGAAGAAGCGAATTGCCCATGAGGCAATCAAGCTTATTTTGCCGAACGACCGGATTTTGCTGGATGCGAGCTCGACTGCCTGGTATATGGCTTCCAATGTGCCGGATATTCCGCTTACAGTGCTGACTAATTCGATCAAGGTTGCGATCGAATTAAGCAGCAAGGAGAAGATTCAGGTCATCTCCACAGGGGGGATCCTGGCTGCACGCTCCTTGTCCTACGTCGGTCCTTTGGCTGAGCGATCGCTGGACGCTTATCATGTCGACAAAGCATTCCTCTCTTGCAAAGGAGTGCATCTGCAGCGCGGAATAAGTGAATCGAACGAGCTGCAGGCGAGGGTGAAGCAGAAGATGATCGGCATGGCCGATCAAGTTATTGTGTTGGCCGATTCCAGCAAGTTCGGAGTACAGGCGTTCACACATGTTGCAGATTTGGATGACGTGGACACGATCATCACCGATCGACGCCTCTCGGAAGATACTCTTAACTATCTGACGGAGAGAGCGATAATCGTAACTACTGTTTGATCCCTATACAAGCAAGCACTAACTCGTCTTTTTTCAAGGACGGCCGCATACACTGGGTAAGGATAACCGGACCGATTCTTACTCGGAGGGGATGCCCCGTGATGAAACGCCGTTGGCGAAGCCGCTCCACTAAGAAAGGGAAACGAAAGGCGTTTTTTATCGCGCTTGTCATTTCCTTTTTGTTTTTCATTCAATCCTTTATTTATATTGACCGCAACTTGTGGCCCCCCTTGATGAATCTGGCCAAAGTCCGGATGAAGCAGATGGCAACCGAAGCAATCAACAATGCGATATCGGAGCGAATATCTGAGGGGACGAATCTCGAAGCGCTTATCGATTGGAAGATGGACCGCAACGGCAAGATCAACGGGTTCATGCTGAACTACTCGGAGCATATGAAAATTCGTTCACAAGCGGTATCCACAGTACAAACCTCGCTTCAAGAGCTGAAGGAAATGCCGGAGCATATCCCGCTCGGGCAAGCAATGAACAGTGCCATCATCGCCTCATTCGGACCGAAAATTCCGATCAAATTCGTACCGGCTGGCTTGGTCAAGGTAGATTTGAGCACACGACAGCAAAATGCCGGAATTAATATGATTCTCGTGGAAGTGTACATACATATCGTGGCTGAAGTGTCGATCATCATTCCATTTGACTCCGAGCCAGAGGTCGTGGAAACCGAGATCCCGATTTCCTATGTGCTCGTTGTAGGGGATGTGCCCATGTATTATATGGACAACAAAGGCAATCCGACTGGTACCTCTCCAGCCGTCCCGCCCAGCATTTCACTACCTAATCTGAAAGGCGGTCCAGCAGCCGACTCCACAACAAACGGAGGTGCCGCAGGAACGACTGGCGGGGCGGGGGAAGGCACAGCAGCAGCAGCTTCCCATACAAATGCTAGCGAGGGTGCCAAAGGTAAAAATTAAAACCGAGGGAAGAGAAGTGGGGCTCGCATTAGACGGTTACTTCACACGTTGACGCTGCTCATCTTCTCGTTCCCATCTCCGCAAGGAGGGGTAGGGGTCATAGGACCACTCTATTTTCCCATTGTCCCGATATAACCCGAAATGCAAATGCGGAGGGAATTTCCCCTGCGTGCCTTGTTTTCCGTATCCTGAGCTTCCGACCCAGCCCAGCACTTGACCCGGCTTCACAATATCCCCCTGTTGGATGGACTTGTCGAACCCGGAGAGGTGGGCATAGTAGTGATACACATTGTTCAGGTCGCGTAAGCCAATTCTCCAGCCACCATAGTTATTCCACCCTTTAATCTCCACGATTCCATAACAGGTGCTGCGGACAGGAACGCCATGACCAGCGAATAAATCCGTTCCTTCGTGCATTCTGGCGCCGCCCCAGCCTCTGCTGGCTCCCCATGTACTGCGATAGGAATAGGTTGATTTGATAGGTAAGGGGAAGGCATGCTCGTTCAGATCGATCCGGCCATAATGCTCGTATAGCTTGATGAACTGTTCGATTCTCTCTACTGCTCTTGAGTTCTTGTAGGTGGCGGACAGGGCTTCATGAAGCTTGTCTTGTTTGGAGCCTACCCCTGACAATCCGGCAACCATTGTGGCAAGCAGGTCCAGATCATTGCTTCGATCGGCCAATCCGTCTCCTGAGCCGTCCCGCCCTTTCCCGCCGAAGATGGCGATGCTTCGCTTATCCGTATCCAACGGATTCGGATTCAGCATGCCTGCCCAGACCTGATCCGGATAGTACACACTGATCAAGCCTTTACTGGCGGTCCTTTTTTTGGGATTGGCAATGGTCAGCGTTCGTTCATACTGGTCAATGGCAGCCAAATAAGTCCAAGGTATTCCGGTTGCTTGACTGACTTGATCGAGAAGCGCTTTTCTCTCGGCATAAATCGCGCTTGCGGGCTTGCTATCCTTCTCATCGGTTGCAGATGATTCAACAGCTTCCGCGTTATTCTCAGTCTCCCCAGCCTCCCCAACTTCCACTTCATCAGCTTCATCATGTGTGGCAGAAACGGTTGCATTAGATAATGGGCTTATAAGAACAAACCCAAGGATGGCAAGCAAACTAAGCCTGTACCAGATCGTGGTTTTCATATTTCTCCTCCCGAGGCAGCAATGGATATGTATAGGATGCGTTAGTTAGCGCGTTTGTATGCGATGAAACATCGCGATTAATCGAAGGGATCTCTAACAGAGACAGATCACGAGGAACAGATCGTCTGTTTACAAGCTAATGCTGTATTTGCTACGATGGGAGCATAATAAGACGGCTTTTATGGGGAAGGGGCTTGATATGTTCAATCATCGCGACGAGCATACTGAAGAAGGCATGGTTCTCATTCAAGCAAATTTGGACGATATGAATCCGGAATGGTGCTCTTATGTTATGGACAAGCTGTTCGAAGCCGGGGCCAATGATGTTTATTGGGTTCCGATTGTTATGAAGAAAGGCCGACCAGGCTTTATGCTGAACGTTTTATGCTCGGAAGACTACCTTGAGGCTATGGAGCATGTAATTTTTACCGAAACTACTACATTGGGCTTGCGTTACTTACGAGCAGATTGCCATCGATTAGGCAGACAATTCGTTAAGGTAGAGACACCATGGGGCAAAATCACGGTAAAAGCTGGATTTTACAAGGGAAAGCTAGTTCAGGCGTCCCCCGAATTCAAGGAATGCGAGGCAGCAGCCCGATCGCATGCTATACCGCTCCAGCAAGTTTATGACACAGTGCGTCGTTCGTTTGCGCTTGTGTCAGAAGAAGGAAGAGAGACTACATGACCATGAATAAGGACATCATTCGTGACTATTTGGTAAGAGAAGGCTTGAACGATAAAGCTCTATGCATCCATTCATCCTATCGTTCCTTCGGTTATGTGGAAGGTGGGCCCGATGCAGTGGTGGATGCGCTGTTAGAGGCCGGTTCAACTATTCTGGTGCCAACCTTCACATCCTCGATGCGAGTTGCTCCACCTGTTGGGACGAAGCTTCCTCCGAAGAACGGGATGGATTACAGCCTGAACGAGTATGAGGAGCATCACGAAGTATATGATCCTGACTCGAACTTAGTGGACATCCGGACGATGGGAGCGATCCCGGCAGCCGTTCTTCGCAGAGCAGACAGACGCAGGGGCTTGCATCCGACAAATTCCTTCAGTGCTGTTGGCCCGCTGGCTGACGCGCTCGTGTCGAAGCAGAATGCTGCGGATATATGGGCACCCTTGAAGGCGCTTGTTGAGTTGGAGGGTGTGGTTGTGTTAATGGGAGTAGGCTATAAAAGCATGAGCTTGTTCCATCTGGCTGAACTGCATATAGGGCGTGGTTTGTTCGTGAGATGGGTGAATGACGGTTCTGGTAATAAAATGGAGGTTTCAGCAGGCAACTGCTCGCTTGGCTTCGATCGGTTTGCAGAGGCAGTCAATCCCTATGTTCGTTCTATTCAGGTCGGGTCAAGCAAGTGGATCCTCTGTCCGGCGAGAGAAGGGGTTCAAGCTGCTGCAGAAGCAATGCTGGCTAACCCATATTTGACTCGTTGTGACAATCCGGGGTGTATCCGTTGCATGGATTTGTATTAGAAGCCCAAATAGCCATAGCGAAAGAAATGTCTAGGCAAAGAGATTTGTCTCTACAGCTGAATCATTGCTTGACCCTATTGGTCACCCGTTTGGAGGAGTTAGACCTTTTCTTC
>JARBUQ010000180.1 GCA_029239545.1 Paenibacillus sp. | reverse complement strand
CAAGAGGACTGGCGGTATCATCTGATGGAGGATTTCATGCATGAATTGCGGACACCGCTCACCTCTATCTTGTCCCAAGTGGAAGCTATTGTGGATGGGCTGTTCGAGCCGGATCCGGAACGGCTGCAGGATATTTATGATGAGATGGTGCGGCTGTCGCGTCTTGTGAATGATTTGGAGCGGTTATCCGAGGCTGAAGCAGCCCGGTTCACGATGAATATCCGCAGGACGGATATGACAGAATTGGTGCGGCGCATCCATCATAACTATAAGGCATTGGCACGCGAGAATGGAATCAAGCTTCTGTTCGAACCGACTAATGTTCCATGTTATGCAGAAGTGGATCGTGACAAAATTGTTCAGGTCATGACCAATCTCTTGTTAAATGCAATCAGATATACGTCCGAAGGCGGGACCGTTACTTTGCGGGTTGATTGGTCGGAAGATGTAACCATAGTGGAATGTGAGGATACAGGCATCGGAATCAAGGCGGATGACCTGCCTTATATATTCAACCGCTTGTACCGGGCGGACAAGTCCCGTTCCAGGTTCAGCGGCGGAGTTGGACTTGGACTCAGTATTGCCAAAGCACTCGTTGAAGCGCATAACGGGACGATCGAGGCAAAAAGCATAGTCGGACGGGGCTCGAGCTTCTCCATCCGAATACCCAATGATTATGTTGCTTTTGTTGAAGGAAATTAAAGGCTGCAGCGGTTGTGGCTTAAATGAGGGAATGCTGCAGCTACAGCTAAAGCTTCCGCGCAACAAGCGTGAACGTCTTAGGAATGCCTTTATCGAATACATCGGAGGAGGCATTGGCTTCTTCCTCCAGTTGTTCAATGAACAGCCCTGCGCTGGCTGTACCCGTAATAATTTCTCCTAGGGTCCATTTGCGGAGCATGACCTTTAGCATGGCTCCAGGATCAGCAGTGCCTGTTACGAATTTGGCGTAAGCGACGTCTGTTTCTTCAAGCGAGGTGTCGAAGTAATCTCCGGTTACCTTATGCTTGCGAATAGCCGCTGTTGTGCCTCTCGAGCTGATCAGCTTGGTGGAGACAGGGTGGAAGTCTTGCAGGATCAGCTTTCCGCCGGGACGAAGCAGCTTGGCGATAACTGTTGAGAGGGAGAACAGATCCAGAAAATAGTGGAGGATACCGAATTCCATCAATACAAGATCATAGCTGCCGGATAACTCAGCATCTGGCAGCTCCAGCACATCATTAACGACATAGCGGATCGATACGCCTGCAGCAGCGGCCAGCTCACAGGCGTATTTGGCATTCTCGGAAGCAAAATCGATAACTGTAACGTCTGCTCCCAGCAGTGCCATCGGGACAGCCTTGCCTCCATGGGAGCCTAACAGATTAGCGACCTTCTTTCCCTGCAGCTCGCCGGCATAACGGGAGAAAGAACGAATTCTTGAAGCAGGGTCATGCTTCATTCGGGCGGCAGCCTCTTCGGGTAGCCCGTATCGATTCACCCAAGCTTCATAGGCATGCTGATTCCAGGCATTTTCATTGTTGAGATTCATTTCTTTTTGCATGGGGAACAGATTCCTCCGTAGGACAATGATTTGTAAACAGTATAATGGACTGGCTGGCAAGTCGCAAACAGGATATATGAAAAATAGTTGTTTAGCATTGAATTAAAATACATTATAGTGCATAATTATAAATAAGAATCTATAACACATTCAAGAGGAGTGAATCCACATGATGATCGCATTTGATAATCGAATTCCCGATGCATTCATGCTGGAGCAGCTGCTTGGGCAAGCTGTCAGCAGTTCCAATGAATCCTCGGCTCACGGGCAGCATCCGCTTCCTATGAACGCGAATGATCGATATATAGCCGTATATGATAATAATCAATTGGTCGGTTACGGACATTTAAGCATTGGGTCCACGGTTGATGAAGAGGGACCCTTATTCGAAATTATTGTGTCGGAGAGCTGTCGCGACCCTGATCTCAGACATACGATTCATAAGCTGCTGCATGCCCGCAAATACAGCCGCAGCTCGTAATCAGCCTGTCAGCTGACTGCTTATTGCCCCATGAGGAATCGTGGGGTTATTTTTCTTTGCATGGAACTTGGTTTGATGTATGATGGGATATATCGCGCAAGCTTACGGAATGTGTAAGTTTCGTCGCCAAGGCAAAGTGATCAGGAGGTTGAAGTCATGAACGAAATGAAGCATCAGATTCTAGATCTTCTCAAAGAAGATGCCCGCCGCGGTGTAGACATTATCGCGACGATGCTGGACATCCCGCAGCAGACGATCATCGATGCGATTGATGAGATGGAGGCGGATCACGTCATCGTGAAGTACGCGACCATCGTCAACTGGAGCAAGGTGGACGATGAGAAGGTAACCGCATTAATTGAAGTCCAAATTACTCCTGAGCGCGGGCGCGGCTTTGATGCAATTGCAGAGCGCATTTATTTGTACCCGGAAGTTAAGTCCGTATACTTGATGTCCGGTGCTTACGATTTGCTCGTTGAGATAGAAGGCAAGAACTTGAAGGAAGTGGCTTCCTTCGTGTCCAATAAGCTGTCACCAATCGAGAGCGTGCTCTCTACGAAGACCCATTTTATACTCAAAAAATACAAGCAGGACGGGATCATTTTCGAGGAGCATGTCAATGACCACCGTTTGCAGATTTCACCATAAAGGAAGAGATGGCGATGATTAATCAGGAAGAGTTGCGACCAGAAACTACAGGCACCGATAAGTCAATGAAAAATTATTTATCACCGCTCGTCCGCGATATCCCGCCTTCAGGAATTCGCAAGTTTTTTGATCTTGTGAGCGGCAGCAAGGATATTATCTCACTCGGAGTAGGCGAGCCGGACTTTGTTACACCATGGCGCGTGCGTGAAGCCTGTGTCTATTCACTGGACCGCGGAAGAACGCAGTATACCCCTAATTCGGGGATGCTTGAGCTTCGTGAAGCGATCGCGGACTATTTGCAGCGTTCGTTCGCGGTAAGCTATGAACCGGCGGATGAGGTTATTGTAACGGTTGGAGGCAGTGAGGCGATTGATCTCGCTCTGCGCGCTCTGATCTGTCCAGGCGACGAAATCCTGATTCCGGAGCCCTGTTATATATCCTACTCTCCGATTACACAGATTACAGGCGGTGTTCCTGTAGGGATCGAGACGTTCGCCAGAGACGACTTCAAGCTGACGCCCGAAGCTCTTCGTGCGAAGATCACACCCAAGTCAAAGGTACTCATAGTCTCTTATCCAAGCAATCCAACGGGTGGCATTATGACGCTTGAGGATTGGCAGCCTATTGCCAAGATCGTAGAAGAGAACGATCTGATCGTGATCTCAGATGAGATCTATGCCGAATTAACTTACGGATCGAAGCATGTAAGCTTCGCTTCACTTCCCGGGATGAAGGACCGGACTATTCTGGTCAGCGGCTTCTCCAAAGCATTCGCCATGACAGGCTGGCGGATGGGCTATGCTTGTGGACATCCTGAACTGATCTCGGCTATGCTGAAGATTCATCAATATACGGTTATGTGCGCGCCTGTAATGGGTCAAGTAGCCGCTTACGCAGCCCTTACGGATGGGCTTGATGAGAAGGATCGGATGATCGATGCCTACAATCAGCGCCGCCGTCTCGTCGTCAAGAGTTTCCGTGATATGGGGCTGGAATGTCATGAGCCGCATGGCGCATTCTATGCGTTTCCTTCCATCTCCTCAACAGGCTTGACCTCTGAAGAGTTTTGCCAAAGGCTGCTGTATGAGGGGAAAGTAGCTGCTGTCCCGGGTCAGGTATTCGGAATAGGCGGAGAGGGCTACATACGCTGCTCCTATGCAACCTCAGTTTCGCAATTAACGGAGGCCATGGAACGTATTTCGTCCTTTGTCGACAAAGTTAGACTAGGGTAAGTAGTAATTTATACAAAGGTAGTGCTTTGGGTACTCCACATGATTGGCTATTTCTGGTATATTAGTCTTAGGTTCAGAAATTGCAATTGTGGTCCTTGTTCAAGACGGAGGGAGGAGTTCCATTGTATAATGAAGCAGGAATGGTTCAGTGGTCCAGTCACGGCCTCGTACGTGAGCAGTCCAAGCCGATCCGTTGGTCTTACCGTCTTAAACATTCCATTTCTGATCATGAAGCTGCAGTATTGGAAGAAGAGATCGTTCAATTACGCAAGTCGATGGAGCAGGCTTTTCTGGACAATCAATCTTTAACCTCTGATCATGTTGTAGGAATAAGTCGTTTGCTCGATGAGAAGATTAATGAATATATGCGCAAGTCCTATCAGTAATATTTCAATAAACAATCCAACCCGTTCCGCGGTTATCCGCAGGACGGGTTCTTATTTTCTAGCAGGCATCAGATATGGTATGATACTATTTATTGAGATAAAGTTTAAGGATATGGATAGGGGAGAAACAGCAGATGAGGAAGAAGACGTTGGCGTTGGGACTCGTATTGGCTCTGATCATCGGTGTGTTAGCCGGCTGCGGAGGTCCAAAAGCGGATGTTCCCATCTTCGCAATGTTCCCGGAGAATGCACCTTTCAACAAAAATGATGAGCTGGAGAAGTCTTTGAAGGAAAAGGTTGGTGAAACACCAACTGTACAATTGTTCGTTACTCCCATGTTCAGTCTGGATAAGATGGTAGTAGAGCTCGCTGCAGGTGAGAATGGATTGTTCATCGTGCCGAAAGCCCAGTTCGATATGCTCGCTAATCAGGAGGGGTATATCAGCCTGGACGATACGTTTAAGAAACAAGATTATCCAGAGGGTGTATATAAGGATCAATTGTTCGGAGTACCCGTGACCAATACGAAGTGGCTGAAGGATCTGGGCTACAAGGGCGGAGAGATGATCGCCTATATACCGTTCCGGGCCAAGAACAAGGAGAAGTCCAAAGAAGTATTGAAAGTAATTATGGAGAAATAACTGCAGACGGTGCCGCCCTTGAGGGATGGTATCGTCTGTATTTTGTATGGGGACAGGTCTGGGTCAAGTGGGGCTAATCCCTAATAATGAGGTTACAATAATGTAAGATTGGAACAACCGGGTGTAAGCTAGTTCGATGGCTGGATCGTCTTTATTCCGGTAGGATTAAGGACATACAGTAACCCCGCACTTACAACGGGGCTTTTGAATGGGGGATTCGAAACAATGAGAGCTATAGTTGAAGCGAAACAAGTCAAGAAGGTATACGGCTCCAAGGGCAGTGTCTACACGGCTCTGGATGGCATCGATCTGACCGTGCTGGAAGGCGAATTCGTCGGTATCATGGGGCCGTCAGGCTCGGGCAAATCGACTTTGTTGAATGTATTGGCTACGATTGACCTGCCGACATCAGGCGATATTGTGATCGATGGCACAAGCATTATCAAGATGAAGGAAGAGGAGCTGTCTGCGTTTCGCCGCACGAAGCTGGGATTTCTGTTCCAGGATTACAATCTCTTGGACACATTGACGGTCAAAGAAAATATTGTGCTTCCTCTCGCATTGTCCAAAACGAATGTAACCGTGATTGAACAAAAGGTGGAAGCGATTGCCGACCGATTCGGGATCCGGGCTCTGCTGGACAAATATCCTTATCAAATATCTGGTGGACAGAAGCAGAGGACGGCTGCCTGTCGTGCTATAGTATCAAAGCCGAGCTTGCTTCTGGCTGATGAGCCGACAGGTGCGCTTGATTCCAAGTCGGCAACAGAGCTGCTGGAGAGCTTGAAGGACTTGAATGAGCAGGATCGGGCTACTATTCTGATGGTGACGCATGATGCATTTGCCGCAAGCTATTGCAAGCGGGTTCTGTTCATCAAGGACGGAAAAATGTTCACGGAGCTAGTGAAAGGCCAAACGTCCCGCAAAGATTTTTTCAAAAAGGTGCTTGATGTGTTGTCCGTGCTCGGAGGTGGCGCGAATGACGATATTTAGCATTACGAAGCGGAACATTCAGGGTAACTTCAGAAACTATCTAATTTATTTCGTCTCCATGATCTGTAGTGTTATTATTTATTTCACTTTTGTTTCTATGCAATACAGCTCGGATATTCAAGCAAATATGTTGGGATCCATGGTCATCAGCTCGATTTTTAGGCAGGCCTCCATTATTCTGATCATTTTCGTAGCGCTGTTCATCTGGTATTCCAATTCATTCTTCACGAAGAAGCGCAAAAAAGAAGTAGGTCTGTATTCGCTATTAGGAATGCGGAAGAGTACGATCGGCAAAATGCTGTTCTACGAAAATCTGATTATGGGTGTATTAGCGCTCGCAACAGGAATTGTGCTTGGAACGCTGTTATCCAAATTGTTTTTGATGATTCTGCTTAAGCTCCTGGGGTCAGCGGTTAACGTAAGCTTCAGCTTGTCCGTAGGAGCTATGTTGAATACCGTTATCGTATTTGCTGTTATTCTCTTGTTCACATCGATTCAAGGCTATCGGTTGATCTATCGCTTTCAGCTTATCGAGCTGTTCCGGGCCGAGAAAGAAGGCGAGCAACTGCCCCAAGCTTCATGGCTAGCGGCATGGGCGGGAGTAATATGCATTGGTCTCAGCTATTGGATATCTACTTTGCCTTTTACAACGACCGAGGAAATTCTTAGAAACCTGGGGATACTGCTTGGTGGAATTATCGTAGGTACATTTCTGCTGTTTCGTTCGGGTACGATCTATTTGTTGAAAATAAGCAGACGCAACAAGCTCCGGTATTACCGCGGAATGAACATGATTGGAACTTCACAGCTGATGTATCGGATGAAAGGAAATGCTCGGCTGCTGGCCATGATCTCTCTGCTGAGCGCATTTACCTTATCGGCTATCTGTATTGCTTACAGTATGTATTACAGCATTGGGAAGACGGCAGCCAAGCATTCCCCCTTCAGCTATATGCATATCTCGCAAGGAGAAGCCTTCGATCGTCAGGTAGAAGCCGTGATTGCTCGGGACCAGGAGCATCCTGTAACGGTTCAATTGGACATACCTGTTATCAAATCGTCAGGTCAATTCTCAGATCCGTCGATGCTGCCTCCCCGGTATTTGGAAGCGGACAGCAAGCCCATCAAGCTTATTTCGGCAAGTACATTTAACCGGATACAGCAAAGCTTGACGAGGGATTTCACAGTTCAATTGTCAGGCAATCAAGCTATGCCGATTAAGCCCTTGTATACGAAGTTTACTTTTGCGGATTTCGCACATAAAACGTTGACCTTACAGATGCCGCAAAAGAACAGCCTGCTCGAATTCAATGGAATGATTGAGGAACGAGTATTAAACTGGAAATTTCCTGATTTCTATTTTGTTATAAGTGACGCACTGTTCGCCGACCTGGCTCAAATCACTCAGCCCACATTATATAAAGCCTACAAGGTGAAGGATGAGAAAACCTCAGGGGACGTTTCGGCCAAGCTGCTGGAGCTAAGCCCTGACAGCGAGAGTGATCAGATGTATGTCTTCTATCGGGAGTACCGGAAGGGAATGGAAGAATCCGGCTTGAACATGTTTATTTTCGGGTTCCTTGGGCTCGTTCTTCTGGCAGCAACAGGCAGTATGATTTACTTCAAGCAGCTGACCGAAGCTCAGTCGGATAAAGGAAGATACGAAATTCTCCACCAAATCGGGTTAAGCCGAAAACAAATACGGGCATCCATCGCCAAGCAATCCTTGTTCGTGTTCGCTCTGCCGCTTATTGTCGGAATCGTCCACAGTGCATTTATTATAAAAGCATTCTCGAGTGTTATGGGCAGCCTCATCGGCATTAATTTGTTCGTGCCGATTACTATATCGATTGTAGTATATGCAGGTATTTACTTCATCTATTATGTGCTCACCGTCCATACCTTCAATAAGATTGCCAATTCGTAAGACAGCAGCTTGGGCACAGCCGCGGGCAAAGCAGCGAGTTGCTGGTCTGGGCGGCTTGCTCGGGCCTTGTCGTGAGGCCCACCTTATTCACTTTAACTAACTAAAGCAGTTGTACGAATTTTTCGACATCTGCCCCCTCAAACCAGCCTTGGCGGACAGGAGTTCCGTTATGGGTGCCCAAACAGAGCAAATCGTCATTTTGGCGGACACACGTTCCGTTAATGCAGTAAAAATAAGGATAATAGGCATAATTTCCTGCACATAGCGGATCGTGTGTCCGCGAAATTTTGGTTTTAGCGATTTTAGCGTAAATAACGGAACGTCTGTCCGCCTATACCGCTGCTGTCCCGCAAAAGCAAAAAGACGCCGATGCAAGGCGTTTTTGTGGCCAGAAAGTATAAGATTCTGAGGGAAGGCTGAAGGGAATT
>JARBUQ010000179.1 GCA_029239545.1 Paenibacillus sp. | reverse complement strand
ATGCTTCAACAACAACAATCAATGACGTTAAGTCCCTATATAGAACTCTATACCTTAATCTCTGAGGGTCCAATTCCCCGCAGCTTGCTGCGACAAGTAACTTAGATTGACCTATAATGAGCAGATAAGAAAAAAGTAGAAGGAGACGCTGTGATTTGAGTAAGTATATCCATAAATCACACAACGTGTCAGTGCTCATGTATCATTTCGTATGCCCAGCGAAATATAGAAGATCAGTGCTCAGTAAGGCAGTAGATGAGACGCTAAAAGAAATCTGTCTCGAAATATCAAAACGATATGAGATCGAATTTTTGGAAATAGGGACGGATAAAAACCACGTGCACTTCTTGGTACAGTCAGTGCCGAGCTATAGCCCAACGAAAATAATACAAACAATCAAAAGCATAACAGCAAGAGAAATATTTGCGAAGCATCCCGAAGTGAAAAAGAAACTGTGGGGTGGAGAGTTCTGGTCAGATGGATACTTCGTCAATACGGTGAGTAAATTTGGTAGTGAGGCGACGATCAGGAACTATGTAAAGAACCAAGGAGTAGAAGAAGAATATATAAAATTGCATGAAAAGGTAGATGGAGAGCAACTGAGCTTGTTCTAAACGAGCGAAGCGAGTAAGTAACAAAAAGTGAGCGAAGCGATTAGACAAGATAAGATACCCCGCAGCTTGCTGCGGGGAGAATTCATTCCTCGTTTTGTAGAGGGGTCTCGGGTACGGGAAAAACAAAGCTGGTCAAGCTATTCGCTGAAGCTGTAGGTGCAACTACAAGTAACGGTCAGTTTACGTTGATCCCAGTTAGACCGGACTGGAGCGATCCCTCGGATCTCTTGGGGTACAAGGATTTGTCTGGTGCTTTTCGACCGGGTAAATTAGCAGAAGTGCTTGTGGAAGCATCAAGAGTAAGCAATCAGCATAAGCCTTATTTTATTTGTCTGGATGAAATGAATTTGGCAAGAGTTGAGCACTACTTCAGTGATATGTTGAGTGTGCTGGAGACCCAAGAATGGCTTAACGACCGGATTGTAACTACTCCACTTATACATAGAGACTCTCTGCAATCTGATCAGGATAAGCAAGTGTACGGAAATCGAGCAGGATTTTCTAGTTGGACTGATGATACAATTATCGATGATGACGGTTATGAAAAAGTTCGGTATGTAATGTATAATGAACGTAGTGCTTCATTGATTCAACCGCAATATAGAGGGGAGTGAACGTAGATGAATGATGGAGAAGTAACGAAAATGACATTAAACGATATTACGTCATTAAGGGATTTCTTGATGGAAGGCTTACATGCATCATCTAATGATGAAGTGGAGATTCAAGTGGCAGGTAAAATCCCATTATCAGATCCATTCATGCAAGAAGTATTACGTTCAAGGAAGGCTGAAGAGGATCGGGATGCATAAATAAAAAGTCGTCATTGATACAAATATCTGGCTATATGTTGTTGCAGGTATTCCTAGTGCAGTAAGATACTTAACTCAACTAATCGAACAATAAGAGACTGGAATTCTCTACGCCACGCTAATCACTAACGATATTGATGATTTCAAGAACATAGGGGAATTGAAATGTCTGAATCCAATCGTTCCAACGGAATTGCATAGCTAATACGACACCTCCTCTCATAAACATTACAGCGGAGGTTTTTTTCATGCGAACATGGATTGTTGACAGATTGTTAACTGATTCGTTGCGGACGATGGCTGAATAACATTTCGGTCAAACTCCGTTTCATCCTGGAGTAATCCCCTGTTTTTCCAGAGAACGATGAAGACAGTGGATCAATGCAACCGCTTGAGAAACCGGAAACATACGAGCTATATGGACAACCCTATAACATTTACGACAGGGAAACCTTGTACAAAGAAGTGTGGCAGGCACACCAGTAACCGAAGTGGCGAAAAGATATCGCGTATAATGGAATATTATCTAACAAGAAGGAAGGGTTAAACAATGAATGTAGAAACGGTTATGCAGGAGCTTGAAGCTCTCGGCAAGGAACGAACCAAGAAAATATACGCATCCAATGGCGCGCACGAGCCGCTTTTTGGCGTGGCTACAGGCGAAATGAAGCCCATTTTCAAAAGAATAAAAATAAATCAACCTTTGGCAGAGCAGCTTTACGCTACAGGGAACTACGACGCCATGTACTTTGCCGGCATAATTGCAGATCCAAAAGCGATGACGGAAGCGGATTTTGAGCGTTGGATCGATGCGGCTTATTTTTATATGCTGTCCGATTATGTGGTTGCAGTCACCTTGTCGGAGACAGATATTGCACAAGAGGTTGCCGATAAATGGATCGCAAGCGGCGAAGAGCTGAGAATGTCAGCGGGCTGGAGTTGTTACTGCTGGCTTTTGGGTAGTCGACCGAACGGTGAATTTGCCGAAAGCAAAATGGCCAATATGCTTGAACTTGTGGAAAATACGATTCACGATTCACCCGAACGAACTAAATCTGCTATGAATAATTTTATTTACACAGTGGGGGTATCCTATTTGCCGCTCCATGATAAGGCGGTCGAGACTGCAAAGGCAGTAGGCCCAGTAGAAGTCAAACGGGACAAGGCAAAAAGCAAGTTCCTACTCGCTTCCGAGAATATTCAAAAGGCAGTAGATAGAGGGCAGCTTGGTTTCAAACGCAAACATGTAAGGTGTTAAACAATGCCGGAATGGGTATCAGAAGGTTGAATGACAATGAAACTGGTTATTAACCGCTCATAACATGGGCGGTTTTCTTTTCGACCACATTAGAATGTACATTTCTTTCACAGGGGTAATCTACTAAGCTGAGGCGAGAAAGCTTGTTCGAAGAATGATTATGATAGAAGCAATGATGGCTCGTTCATCAGGTGGAAATACGGTGCATTACCGATTTATATCGAAATAAGGGAAGTGATTCAGAGATTAATATGGTAAAATTGGGGGGCGCATATAGAAAGACACTAACGGAGGAAGCACAATGAAGAGGAAGCGCAATCGATTTATTGCTGTACTGATTACCTTATCTATTAGTTTCACTTTGTATGCGGCTCAAATATCAGCAGTACCAGCCGTACCCGAGCAGGTGCTTGATCTTGAGAAGGTACTGGGAAGCTCAGGTTCTGATATAGGTTACGGAATTATACCCTTAGCGGACGGTTATGTGATTGCAGGGCAGAAGATCGTTTCTCATCCTGTATCCAGCCACACGGATGCAGTCTGGCTGAAGACGAATTTGATTGGCGATCTCGTCGGCGAGCCCAAGCAGTTCGGCGGTACGGAAGGCAATGATATGTTTAATTCCATAATCGCAACCTCTGACGGGGGTTACCTGATGACGGGATATTCGTACTCGGCGTCTACATACTATGATACTTTTGTTGTGAAGACGGATGCATCCGGGGTCCTGCAGTGGGAGAAGCGTCTCGGAGGCAGCGGAGAACAAGCCGGCCGGGGAATCGTTGAGACGGCTGACGGGTATCTTGTCCTCAGCAGAACGAATACCGGAGCGAATAATTATGATATTCAGGTGTATAAGCTTGACACCGATGGAGTGATCCTCTGGGAAGAACAATACTTATCACCGGATGACAGCTATGATGTATTTGACATAACGCTGACAGCAGACAATGGATTCGTCGTTGCCGGATCTAAGAAAGCTATGTCTGCGCAAAGCACATCTGATGCCGTTCTAATTAAATACAATGCTGCGGGGGAATTCGTCTGGGAACAAACCTATGATGAAGGCGGACAGACGGAACTCTTCAATTCCGTTACGGCCACATTGGATGGTGGGTTTATTTTAACGGGAGAGACGAAGCCTAATGGTTCATTTAATGGGGATGCCTATCTGGTGAAGACGAATAGTCTTGGCGTAGCCGTTTGGAAGAAGGCAGTCGGGGGCAGCTCCAGTGATGTTGGCGCCTCTGTCATTGAAGCTGCGAACGGCGGTTATATGGTCGCAGGCAGAACCTACTCCTATACCAATGGTCCTAATGACATCTATATGTTTAAAACCAATGCTTCGGGTGATGTGCTGTGGGAAACGAATTTCGGAGGAGCGAGCTTCGATACTGCCTATGACATCAAAGCTCTTCCTAACAATGAATATGTCATGGTGGGAAGCACCAATTCTTCGCAGATGTATCTGGTAAAAACAAAGGTGAATCCGGATCTCGCACCACCTCCGCCAGTAATAACGGGTATTGCAGAGGATAGCGGGAGATCGGGAACGGACTATATTACGAACGACACATCCTTGTATGTCAAAGGGACTGCCGAAGCTTCTGTAACGGTTACGGTATATGTGGACAATGTGATAGCGGGAACAACTACCGCTGACGTGAGTGGAGCGTGGAGCTATGATTATACGGCAACCGCGTTGGCTCAGGAAAGCTACACGTTCTCCGCAACGGCGACGAATACATTGAACATCACAGGAGCCAGATCCCTGTCGCAAGTCGTGGAGATCGATCTGGCCGCTCCTTCTGCTCCGGCGATAACGAAGGTGCTGGACGATCCGGGTGACGACCGCATAACAACAGACAATACACTAATCCTTAAGGGAACAGCGGAAGGGAAGAGCATTGTCACGATATACTTGGATGACGGAAGCAGCAGTATCGGTACGACAACGGCAGCAGACGATGGAACATGGTCATTCGACTATACGGGGACAACGCTTGCTGACGGTGTCCGCACTTTCAAGGCTACGGCCACGGATATTGCCGGGAATGTAAGCCCGGTTTCATCTGACTTTGCTGTTAGGATCAAGACATCACTCCCTTCAGTTCCTGTAATTACAGGCTTCAGTGTAATGGATGACACAGTAGTTATTCCTGTAGCAATTGATGGAGCAACGAACAAGAGACCTGTCACCATTCATGGAACGGGAGATTCAGGGACGACGATTACGGTGTATAAGAAAAATGAGTTAGGCATGAGCGTAACTGCAGGAACTGCAGTTGTGACAGCCGGGGAATGGTCGCTTGTTCAGAGCTCCATGATGCAAGGGGACAACCCATATAGTGCAATGTCAACGGATTTGGATTTTGGTCTAAGCAGTGCCAAATCCAGTGAATTCAAGATCATCTACGATACGGCAAAGCCTGATGTGCCCACGATATACGGCGTTCAAACCTCAACCATATTCGTGAATGATTCTGGAATTACGAATAATCCGATATTTGAGGAGTTAATGGGCTTAGCAGAGCCTTTCAGCAAAATAACCGTATGGATCGATGCGGTAGAGATTACTACGGTAACTGCGGATGCTTTCGGCGAATGGAGTTACAATCCTGCAGGCACAACGCTGGAAGATGGCTTACACGTGTTTGAAGCATTGGCTACTGATGCCGCCGGTAACGCAGGCACGGAGAAGTCCAGCGTATCCATAACCGTGGATACCCTTGCACCGGTTGCACCGATCCTTGAGCCAAGCACAACGGCTTGGACCAATACGGATGTAACGGTTACCTTAGGGTTTGTAGATCAGGCTGCGGAGGATGATGCCGCGGTGCGGCACATTAAAGTCGGTGATGGAGCGGGCAGCGTATTCGAACCATATACCCTGCCGGTCACTGTAGAAAATAACACAATTGTATATGCCAAAGTGAAGGATGCAGTAGGCAATTGGAGCTCAGAAACAACGCTTACGATTGCCAACATAGATAGAACACTGCCAACGGGAAGCGTAGCCCTGAAGGATGGAAGCACCCTATCGAATAATCTAATGCTTAATCTTGACCTTACGGTGGAGGATGGCACGGAGGGTTCGGATCCAGAGGACATTCAAGTGAGATTTTCACAGGATGGCACTTCGTGGAGTGATATGGAGAGTTATGCCTCTACCAAGAATTATGAGATTGAAGCCGGTGATGGATCCAATAGAGCTGTCTATGTTCAATTCAAGGATGCAGCTGGCAATATGAGTGTGGTGTATCATACAATCTTCACCTTGGACACACTCGCCCCATTGACTCCGGTAATCACCGTTACGCCGATGGAAGAAACCTATGAGAGTGTTACCGCCACGATAACTTACGAAACTGATGTTGTTGTGCAGCAATATAAGCTCGGATTAAATGGTGTCTATACGAAGTATACCGAGCCTGTAGTGATTCATGCGAATACCACGCTGTATGCGAGGGGACAGGATGAGGCCGGCAACTGGAGCGAAGAAGTGTTACAAGCTATATCGAATATCAGAGTGGTACCCGAGCCGGAGCAGCCGGAACCTTCGCAAGATCCAACGAGACAAGGCGAAGTGATCACAGGGGATGAAGGCCCCTCTAATCCTTCTGTCAAAATCGACATTGTCAGAATGACAAAGAACGGGGTTTTTGAGGACAAGGTTGATCTGAATTTTAGTAAAATAAGGGAGATTATTGCCCGTGCTGTTCGGTCTTCTAAACAATCCGTGCTAATCATCATTACGGATCCACCGTCTCCGGGGAGTCCGGCTGATGAAGTTAGAGTTAATCTGCCCAGCACATCGCTGCGTGAGTTAAGCGAAGCAGGGCTCGTTGTTGAATTAAAAGTAGGAGACACCTTAATTACACTGACGCAAGAAACCTTCAAAGCCTTGCAGGCAGAGGGGAAGGATATTTATTTCCGGTTTATCCCGGTCCGTAATTCGGGAGAGCAGCAAGTTATTACAGACCGCGCCGTGAGTGCGGATGAGGTTAAAGAGATTGCCGGCGATCAGGAAGTAAACGTTATAGGAGGCTCGATTACGATCGAGACGAACTATAAGGATCATGCTACAAAGGTTATGCTCCCGATCGCCTCCTTGCCAGACAACGCTGCGCTCCGACAAGCCTTTTTGGATTCTCTCGCTGTATATATCGAGCACAGCGACGGCGAGAAGAAGCTGCAGCGGGGTGTAATTAAATACGATGAGCTAGGAAACCCGCTGGGAATCGAAATCGAAGTGACTAAATTCAGTATCTTCACCGTTCTTTCTCTTGAAGAAAAGACGGGAAATGCTTATGTATTTGGATACCAGGATGGCAGCTTTAAGCCAGACCAAATGGTGACAAGAGCGGAGTTTGCTGCAATGCTCGCCAGATTGCTGCCTGCGAGCTCAGAGGAGACAGTGGGACGACAATACTCGGATGTTCCTAATTCCCACTGGGGAGCCGATGCTATTGCCAAGGTAAGTCAAGCCGGGTTAATGGATGGGTACCCGGATGGATCCTTCGATCCCGGCGCCACGATTAAGAGGGCAGAGATTGCCGCAATCGCACAGAAGTTCAAGGTACTCACTCTAACTGCAAGCGTATCAAGCTTCACGGACATCAAGGGGCACTGGGCCGAGCAAGTTATAGCGGCTGTCCAGCAAGCGGGTATTCTCACAGGATATCCGGATGGCAGATTTCTTCCTGACCAGGGAGTAACGAGAGCGGAGAGCACGGTGTTCCTGAATCGATTGTTCGAACGCAAGCTCCAGGAATCCGGATTAGTCGAATCTTCCTGGACAGATGTTCCTCTCAGCCATTGGGCTTTGAAGGACATCGAGAGTGCAAGCAAACCCTAAGCACTGACATTGTATTCGCCATTCGCAACAAAGCCGTCACTCCAAGTAGGGTGGCGGCTTTGTGCTGCCCGTAGGACAATCTTTTTGGTGGAAAAAATAATGTTGAAGAAAGGATTTTCCAGTTGGATTGTGGATGATACAATCATCAATAAGAGATTTTGAATCGTTAAATTTGGAGGAATGTGACGTGAAATTTTTGATCTATTATTCACATGGAGATGCTTGGATTAAAGGAAAGCCGACAAATGAACAACCACAAATTTTTCAACATGCTGTTTATATTCAAAACTTATTTAACGAAGGAAAAATTATCCTTGCCGGCCCATTTGACGATCATATGGGAGGAGCTTCAATTATTGATGTCAGTAGTGAGGAAGAAGCTAGAGAAGTAATGAATAATGACCCGATTGTCGTGAATAAAACAGTAACAGCTAGGTTGAGTCCTTGGCAGCCTCAATTTAATAAATTTAATAATTCTAGTCCCAATTATAATCGTGAATTTTTTTCGAAACGGGGAATTATTATTTAGAGATTTTGGTTGGTTATGAATATTGAATGCAACAGGTTTGTCTTTCTTGGTCATCATCGCCCATGTTTATGAAACGGGTTTTGATCCACATAGCCCACATACCCAAGGAAAACTATAAGTATGGATTGTCCATAATAAGAAGGAGAATCCTCTCGGTCGCTCAATCCCAATATTTAGTTGTTTAGAGTTTGTTGTAGGTAATTTGTGTAAAAGT
>JARBUQ010000178.1 GCA_029239545.1 Paenibacillus sp. | reverse complement strand
GTAGAAGTTTTTCAGGAAAAAGGCGCATAAAGCTGCCAAGAAAATGAGAAATACAATCACACAGCCTGATGAAACATAAATTTGCTCGAATCGCTCATAGCTGAGTCGGGACTCCTTAGTGGCAAGATTCAGGAGCATAAGCGGCGAGATGATAACACCTATGCACGACAGCAGCACGGCTTTCAGCATATGATTAAATTCATAATTCAATAATCGGTAAAATCCTTTCATAGTACCACCTCACTTGTATTAGACTACTAGTACACTATAGGCAAACCCTATTATTTCTTATCCCACAGCTCACTAATCAGATCCACAACCTTCTTGAACGAGAGATGAATCTCCTTGGCAGATTCAATGAACTCACGAACCATCTCCTGGGTAAGCTCATCCTCAATGCGGCTTAAGATAACTTCGTCAACGAATATAACACTGCCAGTATTGCCGCTCGTATGCACATAACCTTCATCTTCCATCAGCTTAAAAGCTTTCTGCACCGTATTAGGATTAATGCTCAGCTGGGTTGCGATCTCTCTGCGTGAAGGCAGCCTCTCTCCTGAGCAGGCGTGCTTCAAAAGAATCTGTTTCTTCACATACAGGGCAATCTGTATGTACACGGGCTCTTTATTATTCAGCTTCAAATCGTAGAAATTCAGCACATGAGTTGCACCTGCCTTATCAGATAAGTGTATTATGCATGTAATACACTTATCTTGTCAATAGGTGTTCGACGACCTATCACAGAAAAAAGGATCCCGCAATCAGGATCCTCCAGAAGTTATTCAAGCATTTTAGGTTTTGAACCTCTTAATAAGCTGTTCCAGACGCTCTGACATCTCCTCCAGCTTCTCGGTGGAGGCGGTTATTTGCTGCATCGCTTCCAATTGCCCTTCAGATGCCACGGCTATCCCTTGAAAATGCCCGGATGTAAGCTTCGACATTTGGTCCATTTCGTCAGCGGATGCCATCACTTGTTCAGCACCCGCTGATATTTGTTCAGAAACGACTGATACCTCTTGAACCTGATCTGCCACTTTTTCTACCTCAGACAGAATCTGGCCGAAAGTGGTGCCTGCGTTTCTTACAATAATAAGTCCTGAATCCACTTCATCCGACTCAGCACGAGCCCCTTGCACAACCTTGGCCGTATCTTCCATAATAAAGCCAATCAATTCGTTGATCTTGGCTGCTGATTCACCGGCTTGTGTTGCCAGCTTACGGACTTGATCCGCTACGACCGCAAACCCTCGGCCGTGTTCCCCGGCTCTGGCCGCTTCAATAGCGGCATTAAGCGCTAACAGGTTCGTTTGAGACGATATCCCTTGTATTACATCGACAATTTGACCAACTTGAGCGGACCGTTCGGCTAGACGCTCAATGTCCGCAGCCATGTTGCGGGATGATACTTGGATGAATTCCATCTGTCTGACCGCTTGCTGCACAAAACCATTTCCGATTCTCGCAGCATCTGTTGCCTCTTTGGAAGCTTCAGCAACAACGGACAGCGAGTCTGTGATCCTCTGCAGACCCAGCCCTACCTCGTCTACGGCCTTTGCCGTTTCACCGCTGCGCTGCTCCTGCGTTTTGGCAACCGCTACCGCCTCGGACAAATAGTTCGTTATTTGTCCACTGGACGCGCTTGTCTCTCCGGCGCTTTCGGCAAGCACTTGAGCAGACTGCCGCATGTCATGGACACTCCGTTGAATCCCTTGAATCATTTCCCTGAGCACATCGACCATTTTCTGAAAGGAGTCTGAAAGACGACCTATTTCATCTTTTCGCTTCACCTCTGTTTGGGCTGTCAGATCTCCGCTCTGCACCTTCTGCATATCCCGGGTTAGCCGCAGTACCGGGGAAACAATCATACGCGAGAATATGTAAATAAGTGCTATCGATATAAGAATAATAATGCCTGTGATAAGCAGCGTGTTCCATTTATTGTTCCGCAGCAATTCGTAAACCGTCGAAGCGTCAAAATCCGCACCAACAACTCCCAAAAGCTCGCCTGACGAAGCCACAATCGGAATATAGGCAGAAATCAACGCTCCATAGAGCTCGTTTTCCGTCATCTCCCCTACTTGAACGGTGCGCTCCGTAAATGCCTTTACCTGTTCCGCTCCGGGGCTATCCTCCACACTGCCAAGCGGAGAGAAATCCTCCCTTTTGGCATCCAGAGGCATTCCGTCAACAACGTAATAATACTCCGCCGCGCCCGCTGTCTTCCTTTCGGCCATCGTGTACAAATATTTCAAATTATTGGCCTCGCGTATCTCGTTAAGCTTAAGTCGAAGCTCCTTGTAATAATCGGTTTCGCCCTTATCCGGCGTGATCTCCCTGTACTTCTCTACATCAATTTGTTTAGCCGCATATGCTGCGATATTTCTGGCCTGCTCCCCAAGCGAGCCTGTAATAAGTTTGACTGAGGCTGTGTAAATTTGGTAGCTTAACAGTGAACCGGACACTAGAATAGTGAGTGAGAAAGCTAGCATTATTCGCAGGTGGAGGCTTTTCAACAAATTTCGCTCCTTACTTTGGTCTGTTGGATATTATTTTACTAGATTTAGTTCTTTAATACTATAAATAATAAACTTGGCGCTGCATCATAGGTTCAACCTATTCCAATTCTGTCGCAAATCACTTACTAAACTTGTGAAACCATAAAAAAATTAGTAAACTATAAATAACATAAGGAGGCGAGTCAGAATGGCCCATACGGAAACTAACATAGAAATAGGAATCAGTACATTTTTGGAGGCCACGCCCGACCCGGTAACAGGCGAGGTTATCAGTCATGCCGCGCGGCTGCGCAATGCGGTTGAGGAGATCGTACTGGCCGATCAAGTCGGACTGGATGTTTATGGGATCGGGGAGCATCATCGAGCCGATTACGCTGGCACCTCGCCCGCTGTTGTACTGGCAGCAGCGGCTGCCCTGACCAAGCGGATAAGGCTTACGAGTGCCGTAACCGTGCTGTCCTCGGACGACCCGGTTCGCGTGTATCAGGCTTTCTCTACCTTGGACGGCATCTCTAACGGTCGGGCCGAAATTATGGCAGGCCGTGGATCG
Source organism: Paenibacillus sp. (assembly GCA_029239545.1). Lineage (GTDB taxonomy): Bacteria > Bacillota > Bacilli > Paenibacillales > NBRC-103111 > Paenibacillus_AA. The sequence continues at coordinate 5,241 of JARBUQ010000178.1, read as the reverse complement.
TTCATCGAATCCTTTCCCCTCTTCGGATATAGCCTGGATGATTATGACGAATTGTTCGACGAAAAACTGGAGCTGCTGCTTGAGATTCGTTCCTCGGAGAAGGTGACTTGGCGAGGCGGGCATCGTCCCGCCATCAATAACCTTGGTGTCTATCCACGTTCCGTTCAGAGCCCTCTGCCGGTGTGGATTGCAAGCGGCGGCAATCCAGAGTCAGCGGTTAGGGCAGGAATGCTCGGTCTTCCAATCGCATTCGCCATCATCGGCGGAATGCCTGAGAGGTTCGCTCCATTAGTAGCCCTCTACAAAGAGGCTGCCGCGCGGGCCGGTCACAACCCTGACACGTTGTCGATTGCGACGCATTCACATGGATTTGTCGGAGAAACAACCGATCAGGCTGCCGATTTGTTCTTCCCTTCAACACAGGCCCAAATGAACGTCATCGGGCGTGAGCGAGGGTGGCCTCCCTACGACCGTACAGCGTTTGATGCCGCACGCAGCCTTAGGGGCGCCCTTTATGTTGGAGATCCCGAATTTGTTGCGGAGAAGATTGTTTTATTGCACAAAAATTTGGGGGTCACTCGTTTCTTCCTGCATGTAAACGTCGGCACAATGCCCCACCGCATAGTTATGCGTGCCATCGAACTGCTTGGAACTAAGGTGGCACCAATCGTACGCAAGGAGTTGGCAAAGCAAGCGGTAAAGGAATAAGCGCAATATCTGTTTGGAACAGAGGTTTCTTAAGCAGCAAAGTGTGCGAGCCCAAGGGACCGCACACTTATTTAGATTTTAAAAAATATCTTGATTATAAGCTCAGAAAACTAAATAATATGAAACAGGTCTCTTATCAGCGACACTACAGGATAACGATTGGTGCTTATCGTACACAGCAGAAAGGTTGACATTGACATCATGAGTTCAACACAGAGCTTTACCAGGAAACAAACCGCTAAAGAACCATTCCCCATCTCATTACTCTCCTTGACAGTTGGCTCCTTTGCAATTGGGATGACTGAATTTGTCATAATGGGCCTTCTCCCTAATGTCGCTGAGGATTTGCAGGTCAGCATCTCGTCAGCGGGGCAGCTTATCACTCTGTATGCCCTCGGGGTAGCTATTGGTGCGCCGATCTTAACGGTTCTCACCAACCGAATCCCGCAAAAAAAGCTGTTATGTCTGTTGATGGTTTTATTTATTCTCGGCAATGGAATCTCGGTTATCGCTCCGAATTATGGCGTTCTGATGGGAGCCCGCGTTATAACCGCATTGACTCATGGGACTTTCTTCGGAGTCGGGGCTGTTATCGCCTCCAATCTTGTACGTCCGGACAAACGTGCCGGAGCAGTATCCATTATGATGGCCGGTCTGACCATAGCGAATATTATCGGTGTACCTCTGGGGACGTTTATCGGTCAACATATGGGTTGGCGGGCTTCCTTTGGAGCGATTGTAGTTATAGGGATCATTGCATTGATCGGCATCCTTATCTTCATACCGCAAATTCGGCAGGAGAAGCCAGTGAGCATTGTCCAGCAGATTACGGCTCTGACCAATCCCAAGCTGCTTTTATATCTGCTGATCGGAGCACTCGGCAACGCTGGCCTGTTCGCCGTCTTTACTTATATCACTCCCCTGCTTGTGCAAGTAGCAGGTTTTGCCGAGCATAGCGTCACTTGGATTCTCGTTCTCTTCGGCTGTGGAGTAACAATTGGCAATATAATTGGCGGGAAGCTTGCGGACTGGAAGCTGATGCCCTCCATACTTGGTCTTTACTTTACGACCTGTGTCCTGCTTACCATCTTCACCTTTACCATATACAGTCCGACAGCCGCCGTACTGACCATTTTCCTGTGGGGGGCTGCTTCCTTCGCTGTGATGCCTGGGCTTCAAGTTCGAGTTATGAGCTTGGCAAAGGCTGCGCCAGCCCTTGCCTCTACCTCCAGCCATTCAGCCGGTAATTTCGGAAATGCAGCTGGTGCCTTCATCGGAGGCTTGGTGATTACTCATCTCTCCATTACCTCGCTTCCCTGGGTCGGTGCCGTGCTTGTAGGACTAGCCCTTACCTTAGGCATTGCCTGTTATATCGTTGAACGTAAGACTGCTGAAGTTCCGCTTGGAACAACGCTATCTTGAAGCATTCTGATTCAAATGCACTAACGTATGCCTCCGGCAGTCTCGCCACTTCTGGCTGTCCCTTGGCTTAGCTAAGCTTAAGTTTAGTTTAGTAAAGAAAAATTCGCCATTAACAAAGCAAGCCTTGCTAAATTCTAAGAATCGGCAGCCATATGTCATGGTAGTTACCTACCAAGTCCCATGCACATTCCCTGAATCTGCGGCTATAGAATGGACGAGAATGACCCGAAGCCTTTACAAAGCCACTTTTACGTTCATTTAAGTGCCAAAAAGCAACTAATTTCACTCCGTACCCGCGATCATTCGATATTAAGTGCAGAACCGCAACTAATTCCTGCTACATGTTCACCAAAAGGGAATCCTTAGCTATTAACTGCTTTTCTGCAACTAATTCGACCTAAAATGGTCGGATCACTCAAATTAATTGCTTTTTTGCAGCTAATTTCCACAACTGTGAAACGGAACCAAACCAAGGGGCTCCCCCTTCGTTCTTCCTCCAAAAACTTATGCGCTAATAAGACCATCAGAACAAACAAATCGCCCCCCGCTTGCCTTGAAGGCCAAGCAGGGGGCGATTTGTCTTTAAATCAAACCGGATTTGTGCAGCAGCCGCTGTACGATCGCCGCAACCTCCGCTCGCGTTAAGTCTGCTTTAGGTGCCAGCATACCACCGCTGCGTCCGCTCACAAGCTCGGCCTGCAGGGCCTGGGACATTGCGCCTTTCGCCCATTCAGATATCTGCTCCGCATCCGCAAACTGGAGCAAGCTTCCGTCCACCAGATCTGACGCGGAGTTCTTCTTCAATTCGGTAATCGCCATCGCCCTGGCTATCACGACCATGGCCTGCTCCCGCGTGATGCGGTCGGATGGACGGAACGAACCGTCCTCGAAACCCTCGATTAACCCATTCACGTAAGCCGTCCGTACCGAGCTGTTGTACCAGTCGGCTGCATGAACGTCCTTGAATATAGCAGCTCCCTGTTCCAGCTTAAGTCCCAGCCCACGTACAACAATTGCGGCAAACTCGGCACGTGTCACGGACAGATCCGGATTGAATAATCCTTCCCCAGCTCCGTCAACAACCATCCTCGAGCCCATGTCGTTGACAGCCTCCTTGGCCCAATGATCCGCTACATCGCTGAATTCGACCGGGTGCCAAACAACAGAGTAAGTGCTGTTGGTCAGGCTGCTGATTTGCGCGTAATAGCTGCCGTCGACAACGATGACTTTCGTCGGTACATGGCGTACCGTTCCGTCCGCCTCCACCACGACACCTGTAGTAATTTGGTTCGGGTCGACGCCTTCAGGAATAGCCACAGTCCGCAACACATAGGCGTGGAACTTCGGCACATCCACGGTCGTTTCACCATGAGTTCCGCTTACTGTAAAGTCGACTGGCGGGACGACCAGGGTGAAGGTCCCCTGGATTGCAGCAGCTTCTGCGACCTTCATCATATCGGAGGACGGAGTTGCGATTTGAATCCGAATCCGGATATCCTTAAGCTGGATTGAAGACCCCATTTGTCTGGAAATCTCATCAATATCAATTAGCTGCGCCGGGAGCGTATAGGTAGCTCGTGCAGTTCGAATCTCTATGATCGCCTGCTTCTCCTCCATGCTCTTCACCATACTGCCATCCAGCTCACCGATGATGACCTCGGAATCAATCTTGATAGGGATCGTAATCACAGCGTGATCGGCCTCAGCAGCGAGCCGCTGCTCCAGCTTGTCCTTGTCGACGACAATTGTAGTCACTCGCCGACCCTCCACCTCCACAGTTGATGCTGTACCGGCGTTCTCTACCTTGCCATTGATCAGCACTTCAATGCCTGTCGATGTAGTCTGCTTCTCTTCAATAGTAACCACCACCGGTTCGACCGGCATAATGGAGTTCGAAGCTGCCGATGGCAACCCGCTTCCAGCGACGTTGATGGCCTTCACAGTAAACGTGTAGCTCGTACCGTTCGTCAAGCCGCTGACCGTAATAGGGCTTGTTGTCCCGGCAGCAACAGTATCGCCCGGTGATACGCTCACTTCATACCCTGTAATCGGGCTTCCTCCATGATCCGCAGGCGGCAAGAACGTTACGATTGCCTGTCTGTCTCCGGCTATGGCCACAATGTTGGTTGGCGTTCCCGGAACGGTGCGCGGAGCAGCGCTGGCTTCATTGGAGGCTCCGCTTAAACCCACCGCATTGCCTGCCTTAACCATAAAGTAATATGTCGTTCCGTTCAACAAATTCAAGACATTGTAAGTAGTACCTGTCACCGTCTCAATCGGTTCGGTACCGTATTGCGACGTCTCTGTTCCCATGTACAGATTATAGTAAGTGGCACCTGACACTGTGCTCCAGCTGAGCGCTGCCTGGCGATCTCCTCCTGCAGCGGTTAACTGCTGTGGAGGAGCCGGCGGGCTCGGCGCAATAACGGTTTGTCCGACTGTGAAGGAAACTGCAGGTGTCATCTTAGTCGCCGAAACTGTCACAGTAGCCGTGTACGTCCCGATCGCCAAATCATCCTTCGCTTTCACCGTGAAGGTGGTATTGGTGCTTATGCTGTTCAATGTCGTCAGGATCGGCTGCGTTACTGCAAAGTCATCTGCATTCGCCCCACTCAGGCTCACGCTGAGACCGGCTAAATCGCCAGTGCCGGTTAGAGTAATCCGGATCGCTTTGGTTTCCTGCGAGCCAGAGATATAATCTTCTGTCAGCTCCATTAACGTCTGATCGCCGATTGCGGCCATGGTGTAAGATTTCACGGCACTCACCGAGATAATAACCTGTTTCTTAATCGGCGAACCGGTATTGTTCCAGACCTCTCCATCCCATGTCTGCTTCTGGAAAGTCGCTGTCACCTTAGTGAAGCCCACTACATCTGGTGTATACGAGGATGTATATGCAGTCCCGATGATGCTGAACGTACCAGATTTCTCATCATCCGAAGCCCAGGCTTCCGGTACATAACGCTCATCTCCGATGACATTACCTTCCTCCGCTTGCCGATGTCCCGCTGCAGTCAGACTAATCGTTTCCCCCACTTCAGCCGCATTAGGAGTCGCGAATAACACATTATTGGCTGAATTTGCCGTTGCAGGCACAGCTGAATAGTTCTT
>JARBUQ010000177.1 GCA_029239545.1 Paenibacillus sp. | reverse complement strand
ACGGATCTGGCCGCGCATTTTCTCGGAAATTGCCAAGCCGGCAGCATCGTCGCCTGCACGGTTGATGCGGTATCCTGAAGACAATTTCTCCAAGGATTTATGAGCGAAATTACTGTTATCTATTAACTGTCTGTGCGTATTAATGGCCGACATATTATGGTTTATTCTCATAGAACAACCCCTCCTCTACTTCTCAACCCAATAAAGGAAAAGACTCTAGATAATCTAGAGTCTTTTCACTAGGAATGGGATTAACGAAGAAGTTGAAGAACCCCTTGAGGTTGCTGGTTAGCTTGCGCAAGCATGGCTTGTGCAGCCTGGGAAAGAATATTGTTCTTAGTAAACTCCATCATTTCTTTAGCCATATCAACATCACGAATACGGGATTCAGAAGCTGTTAAGTTTTCTGAAGAGGTTCCCAAGTTGCTAATCGTATGTTCCAAGCGATTCTGGATAGCTCCTAATTTGGAACGCTCTTCAGAAACGAATTCTAGCGCATTGTTCACTACTGAGATAGCGGATTGAGCTCCATCTTTCGTACTTACATCGATATTAGCAATTTTCAGAGAGTTGGCATCAACATTATTAATATCAACTGCAACTGTTTGTCCTTGGTTAGCACCAATTTGCATAGTTAATGAAGCATCAGATGCTGCATCTTGCGCCTTTTGAGTAGTCTCGAAAGAGCCAAATGTGCGGTTGAAGTTTCCGATTGCTGTAGTGTCTGTAACTGATTTCTGAGCCTGGAAGCGCAGGTTGCTTAGGTCAAATTTTTCTCCATCTTTACCAGTAATGTTAATCGATCCATTAGCAATATCTAGTGCAACAGAAGCTCCTTGGAAAGCTGGAACGGAACGAACCGCACCCAACAAATCACCTACAGTAGAGTCTGCCGTTACAGTAAGTGAGGCTTTAAACTCTGCACCGTTTTGAGTACCGGCAAACGTAATAACATTGCCCGCATTCAAAGCAAGGTTGTTATTATCTTTGTCAGTAAGCTGACTTAGCAAGGTATTAGTTGCAAGAGATTTCTCAATGGCATCTGTTCCTGTTGTTTGTGCATTTGTTGGCGTTGCACCTAAGATACCAGATACACCTTGACCAGATGTGAGGCTAGCATTGAATATCAGTGCTGCACCGGAATAACCTGCAGCAGATCCAATTGAGAACTTCGTTGCCGCAGTTATGGTCGTAATACGTAAAGTTTCCACTGATCCCGAAACCTTCGTTGATACATTCAACGCACCTGCACCAAAAGCCTTGTCCAGTTCTGCTTGCATTCCTTTAACAATCGCGTCTCGGGTTGTTACTCCACTTGTCGCTGCTCCCAGGCCATTGGTAATGATATTGGCTTGATCCAACAAGTTAATAGTCGCAGCTTTGTTTCCTAGCACTATGTTCATTTTCCAATGTTCCGATGAGTTACTTTCACCGCTAAACCGGATTCCATTGGAAATGTCTACGGACCCCGAAATAATCCCCACTGAAGGTCCATAACCTAGTGCCCCCAACGCACTTTGATCCAATGAAGGAGGTGCCGTAACTGTTACTGAGGATGCTGATCCTGTTTTAACAGATGCAAACTCAATATTGTTATCGCTAGTCAATTGAGCTTGAACTTTTCCAGATAAAGCTGTGTTGCTACCAATTTGGTTGTTGATTTCATTTACCAGATCAGACTTCGTAGCATACAACTTTGTGGACAAGATTAATGTTTCAGCCGTGCCGCCATCCACAGAAATGTTAAACTGATCGTTCACACCTGCAGCAATATTAATCCCGTTGCTATAGCCCATTACGCTGTTTGTACCCTTAGTGCTCACCGTAGTTCCGGAGTTAATAATACCCCCTGAAGCTTGGGCTCCAGCTGCAATACCGAATATTCCTGAAGCGCCTAAACCAGTGCTGACTGCTCCCGAGGAGATGGCAAACGAAGCGGTCTTGGCCAATGTAGAAAGCTCAAGCTTTCCATCACCATCTGCATCACCTATTTTAGCAACACCTGCGCCAAATAGGTCATCTAACTGAGTTTGAATTTCTGTAATCAAACTTGTTTTGCTGTAGACAGCTCCGGAGGCAAGATCGATACTCCCCGAAACTCCACCAATTTTCACCGTGAATGATCCGTTATGCCCGCTATTCGATACAGTATAGCCCAAGCTCAAGTCAATCGTGCTCTCATACGTATTCTGGTAGCCTTTAAACCCAATAGCTGAAAGAGCGCTATTATCCCCAGATGCGGCCAAAATAGAGAAGTTAGCCTCAACTCCTGTTTCGGCTGTTGTAAACTTCAACTTATTGTCCGCAGTCAACGACACAAGGATTTGGTTTTTCTCGGTGTTTAATCCATCGGTCTTCAGAACAGAATTAATGGCCTCTTGAACTGCCGTTGCAAATTGGGCACGGGTATATCCATCACCAGTGCTAGCTGCAATGACACCTGAAGTGCTAAATGTCACACCACTCACGTCAAAATTAAACGTATCATTCACACCAGTAAATATTTTAATTTTCTCATCAAGTGCATTGAAAGCAGTCTCAGTGGCACCTTTGCCCGTAACTGTCTGTACCACACCGCGTTCAGAAATCGCTTGACCTCCGGTAGCTGTGCCCGCCGTTGCAGCTAAATCTGCAGCGTCCACTTTAGCTGAGTTAGCTTTAGTACCCTGCAGCTCTTTTGTAGCCGTCAAGCTACCATTCAGCAACTTCTTAGTGTTGAATTCCGTCGTATAAGCAACACGGTCAACTTCGGATTTCAATTGATTGATTTCTTTTTGAAGCTGTTGACGGTCTCCGTCAGTGGATGTATCATTCGCTGATTGTACAGCAAGTTCACGCATACGTTGAAGAATGTTATGAGTTGTGCTCATTGCACCTTCTGCAGTTTGAATCAGGGAGATGGCATCTTGAGCATTACGGGAAGCTTGATCCAAACCACGGATCTGGCCGCGCATTTTCTCGGAAATTGCCAAGCCGGCAGCATCGTCGCCTGCACACGGATCTGGCCGCGCATTTTCTCGGAAATTGCCAAGCCGGCAGCATCGTCGCCTGCACGGTTGATGCGGTATCCTGAAGACAATTTCTCCAAGGATTTGTTCGTACCTGCGGTGTTGTTAGTCATTTGGCGATGAGTGTTCAACGCAGCTAAGTTGTGATTAATTCTCATTCGTTTCTTCCTCCTTGAATTAGGTTTCCCACATCCTTGTGGGAAATAAGTGTCGGTCAGACTGTATGGGCAGGTCGGCCGCCAGGACCAATACAGCGACTGTATTATATATCGAGTTTTTTGTCGTAATTATAAAGGGCTACATGTAGGGGAAAAGGGCCATTTTCGCAAGAAAATGGCCCTTTTCCTACCTTAAGCTTACTCTTTTCTCTCGATATCATCTGTTTTCGATTGCTTACGAAAAATTTCCCCAAGCTGCATGGGTAAAAGGACTGTTTGAGAGGCTTCACGGTTGGATTGCTGAATAGAAGCGTAGATTTCTTTGCGATATACTTGCACTTGCTTAGGCGCCTGAATGCCGAGCTTGACAGTATCTCCTTCAGTAGAAAGCACGATCACCTCGATCTGATCGCCAATCATGATGGACTCCCCTTTTTTACGTGTCAGTACGAGCATGGGGGGCCTCCTCTCCAGATGCCGTTTCATGGACGGTCTGTGGCTCGGGCTGGATCAATAGATGCTTGGTTAAATACCCGCTTCCATGAAGAATAATTTGTTTGCCTAGCCGGGTCTTCTCATTTATCACTACAGGTGCTAACAAATTGATCGTGGAGGAGGCCATGCTCTCTGTCACAGATACAATCGACCACACAGTCACATCTTGAGGCTCAGCAACACCGAGCACATCTATAGCTTCTTGAGACAGTTCAAATTCATAATCGGTATAGAACCAGAACGGATTCGTCAGGATAAAGGCCACTCCACCATCCTCTACAGACTGCAGAAACTTGAACGGAAGCTCTTCATCAGGTGTAATCATAGTATAACGATGCAATTGCTCGAAGCCCGGTATCCCCTGCTGGAAGGTTATCACTTGTTCCTCCAACACTTCCAGCTCGCCGAAGCGAATTGTGTTTACAAGCATACTATACCCCTCTTTCATTGGTCGAAGTGTTACAGAACCTCATATTTGGCTTGCCATTTCTCCTGTTGCTGGATCAAAAGCTGCAGTATTTTTGTTCGATCATCTGTTTCGTAAAACTCAAGCATCCCTGTATTGTACTCCAATAGCACTTCCGCTTCTAAAGAGAACGGCATAAACCCATTCTGCAGTAGATGCCATAGGCCATTAGTCTGCTGGTTCGTTTGTTTCCGTGATCAATAGTGGCTGCAGTCTCTTATAAGCATACCATAACTTGTTATTCAGACTCCCACCCGTATACACAACCTTATTACTCACAGTAACCGTCCTCCTATTCGCTGCTCACATCCGATAAACTCTACTCTAGCAGCTAGTATTCCCATCTTAACAAGAAAAAAGCTCCTCCGGGAGCTGAATCCGATCACATATTTGATTGTCCCCCATCACACTCTGGCGTCAAGGGCGGGAGGTGTAATCTCGATCTTATTGTACTGCTGCATATAAATATCCAATTTCCCTCGCGTATAATTCACTTCCGGGGCATTAGGGTGAGAGGTAAGCTCGATACTGCTCGGTGTGACTTCGATATCTGGTTTACGAGCTGTGTACGTAATATCCACATTATCATAAGAAGCTTCCCCTGCGTACTGAAACTGAGGAAAGCTTACCGTAACATTCTTGGCAAGCTCCGGGATCATAGGTTGTTTGTTTTTAGCGATATCGCCCATTTGATTGCCTTCGTCCACAATGCTGGCTATAGCATCCATAACGACATTCTTCGTCTGGTCGAATATCCGACTCATGACTTCCAGGATGTTGGCACGACCAAGAGCATCCCAGGCTTTACTCTGGTCGATGTCCATCTCCCCATGATGGGAGCGGATCTCTATCTTCGCAGCGGGCTGTTTCAACTCGAATGTAGGCCGTGGCTGCTTCATATCATAGGAACCCAGATCAGCATCAATGCCGATGCGAGCATAGGTCTGTCTAATCTGGATCTGTGGGATGGATGGCATACCTCGACCTCCTTTCTAGTATGATCGCTTTAATAGCTGAATGGCTCTAACGCAAAAAATCCATCAGGCTAGGCTGTATAAGCTTGGAGCCGGCTGCCAACGAAGCTTGGTATACGTTCTCGTCCGTCTTAAGATTGGTGATTACAATCGCCATATCGGCGTCTTCGGTCTTGGACTGGAGAGATTCTACGTTCAAGGAGATGTCCTTAAGTCTGGCTTCAACGAGCTCGATCCGATTCGTCTTCGCGCCGATATCTGCACGTACATCAAGCATCTTGTTCATTCTCGTATCTATTGCGGAAATCGTTGCGCCGATTGCGGCAAAATCGCCGGTCTCCAAGGCCGTGCTGAAATCCTTAATCGTCCTGAACACGTTATCAGTATCCGCAGGATAGCCGAATACCTTGTCTCCGAGCACGTTAACCGGAATCCTTACCCCCGCTCCTACCTCAAACTCGATCAATGCGTCATCGGTGGATTCGGTCTGTGCAGCATCTACCGTATAAGGCTTAACATCTGTCAACTGCCCATTGAATACATACTTGCCGTTGAACTGGCTGTTCCCGATATCGACCATCTGTTCATAGAGCTGATCGACTTCCTTCTTGAATGTGTCAAGGGCCGCTTGTGGATTCGTTCCATTAGAGCTATACACAGCCAGCTCCCTAAGCCGTTGTATTACGGACCCAGCCTGGTCCATCATGGTGTCAGAGTAGGATAACCAGGATAATCCTGCAGCCACGTTGGTCTGGTACTGTTCGTTCGAGGATAGCTCCGTGCGGTACCGCATAGAGAAGCTGATTCCCACGGGATCATCAGAAGGTTTATTAATTCTTCTCCCTGTGGACAGCTGGTTCTGCAGATTGTCCATGCGGGACATATTATTATTCAAATTACGCAGCAGCTGCGTATTCATCATATTCTGTGTTACGCGAAAAGCCATACCGTTACCTCCTTCATCTAAAACCTTATAGGCCCACGCGACCCATGCCATTAATTATTTTGTCCAGTATCTCATCTTGTGAAGTGAGTGCACGAGCGGCGGCATTGTAAGCATGCTGGAACTTAATCATATTGGACATCTCTTCATCCAGGGAAACTCCGCTAACCGATTGACGCCGTGATTCAACCTGCTCCACCATGATCTTCTGATTCAACGCTTGGCGAGTAGCTTCTTGAGCCTGAACGCCTAGCTGGCCTACTACAGCCCGGAAAAACTCATCCAGCGTCCCACCGTTCAGCACAGCGGTTCCAGTCTGGTCCGGATCGAAGTCAAATTTCTGCAGCTGCAAGCCTGCTGCAAGAAGGGCGAGATCATTATTCCCTACTACAAGTTTCTCCGTATTGGTTATGGGGTCCATATACGTTCGCATAGAAGCGGCAATCTTCTGTACATTATTCACAACGTCGGGATTAACACCAATGTTGCCAGCTGTAATCGTTCCGGTTCCATCCTTGGTTTGGAAGAACACGCCTCCATTCTGAGGCGCTCCATCGGTAAGTGTATACCCCAAACTATGCAGACCGTTGAACCCGCTAACTGTAGTATCCAATGGTGTTGTTAAAGTCCTGGCGGCCACGCTTCCACTGTAAGTAGTTCCGTTAATGACCGTTCCCTCTGGAATGACAACGCCAGCAGGTAGCGTGACCTTCACATCCCCTTGCACGAACGCCCTGGCCATGGAATCCAATTGATCGCTGTAGCTCTTCACATAAAGATCACGTGAGGTAATCATCCCGAAGATTTCTCCACTGCTAAGATCCCTACTTGCAAAAGACTGCTCCATCGACTGTGCGCTAACTTCTGTAGACACCTCAAACCCATTGACAAGCTCAAGACTACCCATTGATATCGTATAACCGTTCTGCGCCTCCACCACGGAAACATTAATAACCTTGGATAAATCGTCCACAAGGACATCGCGCTGATCGCGAATGTCATTCGCATCATTGCCTAGTCCCTCTATTCGGTATATCTCATGGTTAAGGGCGGCGATCTGGCTGAGTGTTGAGTTCACCTCAGTCACTTTGACGTTAATATTATCTGTAAGGTCCGCTCTGAGATCCGCTAACTGCTTAGCCGTATGATTGAAGGCATCGGTCATCGCCACCGCGCTCTCTTTTACAATCGATCTGGCAGTCAAATTATCCGGGATCTTGCTGAGTTCCTGCCACGCATTCCAGAAGTTCGTGATGACCTGACGTATTCCTGTGTCGGTAGGCTCATTAATAATCGCTTCCAGCTTCTCTAATGTATTGTTGCGTAGGGACCATTCTCCGAATGACTTGTTCTCATTATAAAATTGCTGATCCAAAAAGCGTTCGCGTATGCGCGTGATGGATGTGAATTCAACACCTTGACCCGACTGTCCTGGGACCGTGGTTCTAGCCATTGCTACAGCTTCCATCGGACGTGCCGCTGTCAAATTAACGACCTGGCGGGTATACCCCCGTGTATCGGAATTGGCAATATTATGCCCTGTTGTAGTCAGTGCTGCCTGATGCGAGAACAAGCTGCGTTTGGATATTTCTATACCGCCAAAAGTGGAGCCCATGTGCCTTCCCCTTTCAAACTAGCTACACGCAAGCTCCATTCCCATAGGGGTGGCCTGTATAGCTGCTCTTAAGCTTTTCGATCGAACATGCGATTGCGTTGAATCTGAGTATGATCATTAAGCGGATGCTGATAAGTCGGCTCCTGATCGGGTGAAGCTGATAAAAGATCAAGAGAGTAATCTATATAGGCAAGTGAATGCGCTATTAATTGCTGGTTCACTTCATGAATGGACTTCAGCTCATGGATCAGACTGATTAGGGATCGTTGTCTGGATAGAAGTGCTTCCTTCTCCTCCAGCTTCACGACAAGCTTCGACAGATCACTTACACTTACTGCTCCTGCCGGGAATAAGCCTCTCCCTCTGAGATACGCATTCACCGCCTGGATTCTTAGTGCTTCAAGATCTGCAGCCAACTTAATCAGCTTGTTCTCTTTCTGAGTGATCTGCGACAACCGGTCTACCTGATTATCGACTATTACCGACTTCTTCTCGGTGCCCAGCTCAATCAATAATTGATGTACATCAATCATCTCATCCATGGCTCTGATTACTGTTTCCATAATTTATAGTCACCTCATGCGGTTTATGACTTCAAGTAAGGGAAGAGCTTCTCCGCAATTTGGTTGGCTTCCACATGATACGTTCCAGTAGAAACAGACTGCTTAAGCTCTTGAAGCTTCTGCATGCGTGCTGTATCCCCACTGGCTTGTGCTTCCAGCAGCTCTTGCGCTTCCGAAGAAATTCGCACCTGATCTCTCTGCTTTTCTTTGGCGCCCTTCGCATCATTCGATCGATTCTCTTGATTGCGGTTATAAGGGTTCGTTCCACCCACTGAATGGATACCATTAATCTTCATTAGTCTCACCTCGTTCAAATTCCTGTGTTTCACGTGGAACCTATATTATCTAGTTTATCGGACAGTTCGGCTGGAATGTTTAGAGCATAACCCTGGGTATTTAGTGGTAAATATTTATCTGGTTTTTTCGCAAGTTACAGTCGTTTTTTGTCATCGATGCGATCTTTGATCTGGAAAGTAGCTGAATGTTTCTTGTCAGCCTCCGCTCTGCGCAACGTATCTTCCTTGAGATGATTCACGTCCTTGTTGAGCTTCATCCGGCAAGTGTCGCAAATCGTCCCCTCTTGAATTCCGTTTCCGCATACTTCACAAGCGGTCCTAACATTCGGAGCCTCACGGTTCGTTATCCGTCCTTCTCTGATGAACTTCGTGATCTGTTTAATACTAACACCGGTCTCCTGGCTTAACTCCTGCATGCTGCTCGTTCGGTTCTTACGTAAAAATTGCACACATAGCTGGTACTGATCCTCTACTGCTCTAAGGCAGCTCGCACAAACATTATAGGCATTCTTTACATATACCTTACCGCATTGGGGACAATTGTCCAGATTCATTCCCATCAACGAACACCCCTTGATCTATTATATACTGCTAGTTTAAGCTTAAGCGTCTATTTGTTGTTATCTGGCCCAAGTAAGGCCGTACACCTTAGCGGGCAAATGATTACAAACCACGGTGGCACATTGATGAAGCGTACTCCCGGTTGTATAAACATCATCTATCATTAATATAGTTATCGGTCGAAAGTCTAATTTTGTTAATACGCGTTTGCACGTATCCAATCGAATTTCAAATGCATGTTTCATAGCTTCCAGCCGCTCTGCGCGATTTTTGTAGCTTTGCTTGCCTGTATGCCTGGACCTATCCAACAGAGGCTCGACTGGGATTCCCAGACGTCTGCCTAGCTCCTCAGCCAAAAGCTGCGCTTGATTAAATCCTCTTTCGGCAAAACGTTCTTTACTGACAGGCACGTAGGACAAAAGATCTACACGGAGCTTAAGTCTGCCCGTCCGAGGGTGATATTGCTCCTTATAAACACGCTCTAGCATATCGGCGAATAACACTTTTAGACGTTCATCCCCGCGATATTTGAATCTGGCCAGCCAAGGCTTCATCTGCTCCGTATAACGAACACAGCTTCGACTCGCTGCCAAATAGGGTGCTGACCTCCTCCGGCAATCCTCACACCGTTCTCCTCGACCGCAAGCCTCACATTGAATGGAGGTAATCCATAGCAGTTGTTCATTGCAGCGGGCGCATAAATGTTGCAGATCTTGCTTGCCAGACTGGGATGCCACAGGTCCACTGCAGTAAATACAAGAAGCAGATCGAGGATGAAGCAGGGATTCTAACCCTCGCAGGCTTGTTTTCCAGAGCTGTTGTAACGATTTCGTTAACTTGTTATTCTGATTCAGTCCTCTTCCCCCGTTCAATTAATATGGATTCGGCATGTTGTTATTTTGGGAATCCCTGTTTTTAAGTAAGAAGCCGTTTTTGAAAGCTATTCGGTTCATCTTGCGAATTTGGCGAATCGCCCCTGCCTGAGCATTCGTCTTGGCCGTAGATATGAAGTATACATAACCAAACGGATCATCCTTGGATCTGCCCGC
Source organism: Paenibacillus sp. (assembly GCA_029239545.1). Lineage (GTDB taxonomy): Bacteria > Bacillota > Bacilli > Paenibacillales > NBRC-103111 > Paenibacillus_AA. The sequence goes on along the minus strand of JARBUQ010000177.1, from coordinate 1,196 downwards.
TCGGCCAGCCATTTGTACAAGAGAGGCTTCATCAAAGAGTGAAGAATCGGCTTGCAGAATGAACACATCGGTCTTCGGTACTGTGACTCCCCGTTCCAGGATGGTGGTTGTAACCAAAATCCGAATTTTCCCATCTCGAAAATGGGTCACTTTGTCAGCCCGTTCGGGATCTTTGGAGGAAGTACCCTCGATGGAGATGGTGGAATTGGAAAATACAGCTCTAAGCCGCCCCGTTATAACGTCTACTTCTTTAATCTTGGGAACAAAAATAAAAAGCTGGGCTCCGCGGTTCAGCGAAGCTTCGAGAGCTTTTATAAGCTTCTGCGGGAGTGGATTTTTGCGATTCGTGAGGAGGAGCTTGGGCACGGGAAGAGGGTGGCGATGGAAACGAACCGGAACTCGCACATGAGGTAATTGGTTGCGCTTGACTGCGCGCTGCATGGGAATTGGAGGAGTAGCTGATAGAAAGATGTAGGCACCCTGCGGCTTGCACACTTGTCCGGCTGCGTATTGCAGCTCCGGATTGTTTATGTAAGGAAATGCATCGAGCTCGTCAATTATGATGAGATCGAAGGCGCGATGAAAGCGCATGAGCTGATGCGTAGTCGCAAGCGTGATGTCCCCGCGGTTCCAGCGGTCCTCGCTGCCGCCGTAGAGCGTGACGATCGTCCTATCCGGGAATGCCCGCTGCAAGCGGGGGCGGAGCTCCAGGACGACGTCGCGACGCGGCGTAGCCATGAGGACCGTGCCGCCGCGGGCTAGCTCTGCTTCGATGAGCGGGAAGATCATCTCGGTTTTGCCCGCGCCAGTCACCGCCCAGATCAGGAATGATCTGGGCGGTGCAGCGGCGGCGGTGGTGGTTACAGCAGTGACGGCACCTGCGGAGGTCACCGCAGTCGTGGCGGCGCCAATGGCTAACATGGTGGCAGCACCGGCTGACACCTTGATGGGGGCTGAGCCTGCGGCGGTAGCAGCAACGCCAGCGATGGCGGCGCTCTCGGGCGCCGCTGCCAGGAACGCGAGCGCCGCTCGCACCGCCGCGCCTTGGGCCGGGCTGAGCCCCCACTTGCCGATGTCCGCATCGGCAAGTGGGGGTGGCCCGCCGCCCTGCGGCGGTTGCGGCGCGAGCGTGCTCGCGGCAGCGCGGGCAGCGCCTGCGGCGGCGGGCGCGGAGCTGGCAGCAGCCAGCCGCGCCG
>JARBUQ010000543.1 GCA_029239545.1 Paenibacillus sp. | reverse complement strand
GGCTGCGAGCTTGCCGAACAATACGGAGAACAGCATATACCATAAATGAAGGCGGCTTGTAAGGGCCAGCTTCACTCTTCTAAGGTTGGTAAACATTCTATTAGCGGCCTCTGCCTCTATGCTGCCTTCTTGGAATAGCTGCTCAATAAACTGTTTTTCCGTCTCGATGCCTGATCGACGAACCGCCAATTCCTGTTGACGCTCCCGAATGTTGCTTCGAATCGTGTTGCCCCCTCTGCTAAGCTCCGTCAGCCTCTGCTCATAATCTGCAATCACGATTGAAGCTGCAGCGTCATCATCACCCTCCTGGGCATGTCTTACTGCTTTAATCGCTGCAGCTATGGAGCGTGATTCTGCTTCATTCTCCGAATCGACATTCAACGACTCCGAGTGAGGAGTTCCCTTTGCGATCAGCAAGGGCAGAGCAATACTCGCTACAATCAAGGACAAAAGAATAACACCCGCTGCCAAGAAAATAATCAGATTTCTCTCAGGAAAAGGACTCCCCGTATCCAGAAATAGCGGGATGGTCAAAGCGCCAGCCAGGGTCAAAGCGCCGCGCACACCCGATATGGATGTCAGTAAGGTTGGCATCCATGCGGTTTCTTCCTTGCCTTTGTTCCCGCGCGTCCACGAGAATTGTCCGAATAAATACAGCCATATAAAACGCAAGGCAATCAGGAGAACATATATAATGGCGACAAAGCCGGCTGATTCCAAAAGGCCGTATTCTGAATCGTTCACAATAGCATCAACGATATCTGGAATCTGCAGACCGAAGATAACGAAAACTAGTCCGTTTAATACGAAGAGGATCACTGACCATGTACTTTCCGAAACGATCTTCAGCTCAATTGATGAGTAGCGTGAACGATCATTCTCGATAGCATGAACAATTCCCCCTGCTACCGCAGCCAATATTCCTGAAAAACCGAGATGCTCCGCCACCAAAAACAGACCAAAAGGCGTAAGGATTTGAATTAACATATGTACCGTAACGTCTTCCATACCCAGGCGCCGCAGCAGGAAGCGGAACCAGATAATGACCAGAGAAAGCAAGGCACCGATTACAAGCCCGCCGGCAGCAATAATAACAAAGCTTACAGAAGCGTCTCTAATAGAAAATACACCCGTAACTGCAGCCGCAATCGCAAATTTGAAAGCAACGAGTCCGGAAGCATCGTTCATCAGCCCCTCGCCTTCAAGCAGACGATGAATTTTCTTCGGTAAATGAATTCTCGATGAGATCGCACCAACTGCCACGACATCAGTGGGAGATAAAATGGCCGCTAATCCAAATGCCGCAGCGAGCGGAATGGTAGGGATCAGGGTGTGAATAGTGTAGCCGCCTACCAGGACCGTTGTAAACACAAGACCTATGGCCAAGAGAAGAATAGGAACTCTCAACTCCCACAGCTCCGCACGAGGTGTACGCTGTCCGTCCTGGAACAAAAGAGGGGCAATGAAAAGAACAAAAAACAGCTCCGGCGCAAGAGACAAATGCATATGTATGGGCAGCAAAACAACCGCCACACCAAGCGTAATTTGAATTAACGGAACCGGAATAAAAGGAAGAAAGCGATGAGCAACTTGGGATAATTTATCATGGCCCTCCACTGCGAGGGTGTTCGACCCATATAACGTTTGAAAACGGTGGCAAAATGCTGACTTGTCTGATAGCCAAGATGATGAGCAATTTCTGTTACGGGAATCTGTGTTTCTGTGAGGAGCCGGCTGGCTTCCTTTAAGCGAGTCCTTTCGATATAGGACATTGGCGAGAGGCCTGTATGGGCCTGAAATGTTTTATGGAAATGTGAAGCGCTGATTCCGAATTCGTCAGCAAGCTGTTGAACTGAGGGCCTCCAGGCCGGATCTTCCTTCATTCTGGCTATAAACCCGTTGAAATGGTCAAGCAGATCATCAGCGATATTCGTTTGATCGGAATGGGTCTGTATAAGCAGCAGCAGAATCTCCAGGATAGCTTGGCGAATGATCGTGCTTCTGAGAAAATGATCCTTTTCCAGCCATAATCGGATCGTGCTGAACGCGTCAACAGCGAGCGTACCCACCTGTATTACACGGGGCAGCGAATATAGTGCTTCCTGAAAATATATTTTCTCTCGTTCAGGCAAGCATAACCATCCTGTAGACTGAGGGGCCTGAATAAGCATCCACCATATTTTGCTTGGTTCAATGCTTTTGAAACCTCCACTGTGCCACTCATCTGGCCTTGTGTGGAATATATCGCCACCTCTGGTCTCATAGCTCGTATCAAGCAGCTCCCAGGTTGCCCTGCCTCTTTGGACATAAACAAGCTCAAAGCATCCTGGATGTGAATGGTTCTCAAGTGGAAGTGCTTTTCGAATATCATCAGTCCCGAACATAAAGAGCTCAGGCACATCGGGAATGGAGCCATGAGCTGTATTTTCATAAGTCCATCTGGAACTAATTTTCGGTTGGCTTATACTCATGGATAATTTCCTTTCTCTGATGTGTTCGTTAGTATTCATGTTTCTAATACTATTCATTCCTCGTACAGACGTCAATAAAAGTTAAAAGACTGCTTGTTCCAGCATATTCCTCTGCATAAATGGGTCAGGATAAGGAAAAGAGCCGTCGGCATTATAGGGATGCCTACGACTCTTTGTATGTTTGGATACAGTAAACCGATTTCTTAAATGCGGGACTGTTTCTCCAGCTTATGTTCCTCAATCAGTTCAATTCGCACTGGACTCTGGTTACTGCAAGCCGAGCCAATTGAATGGATCGATCTTTCCTTTACATACTCTTTGATGTGGGATTTGATATTCGGATACAAAATGATCTCATCCAGCTTCTCTATGTCCACCCATCTGACATTTGTTTGATTCACATCCGGATGCTCAGGTAATGAGGGTATCCCTTGTACAATCGTACATTCGAACATGAGATGGAGCCCGTGAGGCGATCCGTCTTCCTCTCCAACAAGATGCGGGGCATATTCATATACTAAAGCAAGCG
>JARBUQ010000176.1 GCA_029239545.1 Paenibacillus sp. | reverse complement strand
CGTAATTGTACCCAAATCGTTGTCCGAAGAGAAGGAGATGCTTCGGGAGCGACTTATCGAGGGATACCAACACATACATATACCCCAAGGGTTGATTCAATTGCAATGCCAATCCTTCCGGACGTTTTTCACACTGCAGTGCTCGGGGGTGCTTCCTGACTTTGAACTGCAGACATGGGGAAGCAAGGTGCTGCATGAGACGGCTAATGTGTTATCGGGTTTCATCATGGATCAGATGGAAACTAAGCTGCTGCGGGAAGTTATCAGCGGGCCTTATCGCTACGAAGAACCGCATGATGTTCAGGCGATTGAGAAGTACTGCGCGCAGCTTCTGAATCAGCCTGAAGAAACGGAAGGGATGCCCAAGCCGAGATTACGCCGCCAGGAAAAGGTTGCCTCTGAGATTCTGGCTTATCTGGAAGAACATACGAAGCTGAATCTGCACGGCTTGATCCGGTTTCGATTGGCTGAATATCGCGATGAGCTGAAGGAAGTTGTGGAATATGCCATTGACGAATACATCATGGATCAGCAGTATCAGGAGTTTATCTCCCTGTTGAAATATTTCGTATATATTCAGGAGGCCAAGGTTCCGGTGGCGCATCTGATGCATCACGGCGGACATGATTTCACTTTGCTCAATGAGAAGATGGTTCCCATCGATACGAAGGAATTTGATTCTTTTACAGTTGAGCTGCTGGACCGCGAGATCAACTTTGAAGATATGATCGTCAGCACGCTTATATCCGTATCGCCTCAGAACATTTATATCCACACAAGGGACCCGGAGGAGCAGGTTGTAAAAACAATTATGCAAATATTCGAGGATCGCGCCCAAATATGTGTGAGCTGTAAAGGATGTCATCCCATACTGGGCATTCATAACAAAGATCAGCTGTCGCCTTGACAACTTCGCAGTTGGCGCTATAATTAGGGTAGCAAATGTGATCTGCTAAGACCAAAGACAACAATCCCGATCGTAATTGGCCCAGAGAGAGGAGACTCGTGCTGAAATCTCCTTCCGAATTATACGGTGATTTACCCCTTTGCAGCAGTGGTTCCGAACATCTTCCTCCAAGTTGGGTATGCAATACCTGAAGTGTAGAAGGCCATTAAGAGTCACCGGTTGATTCCCGTTACAGAATTCTTATGAGTTTTCGTACATCTTACAGCCCTCTCTTTTTAGAGAAGAATGCAGTAAGATACGAATTGAATTAGGGTGGAACCACGAGACCGCACGCTCGTCCCTTTCCGGGATGAGGGTGCTTTTTTTGTTGTATAAAAACTATTTAAGGGAGTAGATGAGTCGTGGCAGCAGTACAAGTAACTTTACCAGACGGAGCAGTACGCGAGTATGAGCAAGGATCATCCATTGAAGATGTAGCAGGCTCCATAAGCTCGGGCTTGAGAAAAAACGCAGTAGGCGGCAAAGTAAACGGGAAAGTCGTGGATTTAAGCTTTCCATTAGAGGAGAATGCCTCTGTTGAAATTGTAACGCTAGACGGACAGGAAGGCTTGGAGATGTACCGTCACAGCACAGCACACTTAATGGCCCAGGCGATCAAACGTCTGTATGGGGATCAAGCGGTGAAGCTTGGGATCGGACCCGTCATCGAAGACGGCTTCTACTATGACATCGACATCGAGCAGCCTTTATCCTCAGAAGACCTCGTCAAGATTGAGAAAGAGATGGAGCGCATCACTCAGGAGAATTTGCCGATTACCCGCCGTGAAGTAAGCCGTGAAGAAGCGCTCCGTATATTCGGCGAGCTCGAGGATCCTTACAAGCTGGAATTGATCCGTGACTTACCCGAGGATGTTGTGCTTACTATTTACGATCAAGGCGAATTTTTTGACTTATGCAGAGGACCTCACTTACCGTCTACCGGGCGGATCAAAGCATTCAAGCTGCTCAGCGTAGCGGGCGCTTACTGGCGGGGCAACTCCAAGAACAAAATGCTTCAGCGTATATACGGGACAGCTTTTCCTAAGAAAGCCCAGCTGGACGAACACCTGGAGCTTCTGGAGGAAGCAAAGAAGCGCGATCACCGGAAAATCGGCAAAGATCTCAAGATGTTCACGTTTGCCAAAGAAGTAGGCCAAGGCTTGCCGATCTGGCTGCCCAAAGGAGCCAAGCTTCGTCAACTGATGGAGCGATACATCGTAGACGTAGAGGAATCGTTAGGTTACCAGCATGTATACACGCCTGTTATGGGGAGTGTCGAATTATACAAAATATCCGGTCACTGGGATCATTACCAGGAGGATATGTTCCCGAAGATGGAGATGGACAATGAAGAGCTTGTGCTTCGTCCAATGAACTGTCCGCATCATATGATGGTATACAAGAGCGAGATGCACAGCTACCGGGATTTGCCAATCCGAATTGCCGAGCTTGCCAATCAGTTCCGTTATGAAATGTCGGGCGCCTTGACAGGATTGCATCGTGTACGTGCAATGACCTTGAATGATGCACATATCTTCTGTCGCCCGGATCAAATCAAGGAAGAATTCTCGCGTGTCGTTCGCCTTATTCAGCGGGTATACGAGGATTTCGGGATCAAGGATTACCGCTTCCGCCTATCCTACCGGGATCCGAAGGACACCGAGAAATACTATCAAAATGACGAGATGTGGGAAATGTCGCAGCGGATGCTGCGCGAGGTTGTTGAAGAGCTGGGTCTGCCATTCTTCGAAGCGGAAGGCGAAGCAGCGTTCTACGGACCAAAGCTCGATGTACAGATTCGCACAGCTCTCAAGAAGGAGGAGACTCTGTCCACGGCACAGCTGGACTTCTTGTTGCCGGAGCGTTTCGGTCTGGAGTATGTGGGAGATGACGGGAATAAACATCGTCCAGTCGTTATTCACCGGGGGATCATAAGTACCATGGAGCGTATGACTGCGTTCCTGCTGGAGAACTTCGTAGGTAATTTCCCTACTTGGCTATCCCCGGTACAAGCTATTGTCATTCCCGTGAGCAATGCTTTTGATGATTATGTTTCTCAGGTTACAGATCAATTGAAGGCGGCGGGTATTCGGGTAGAAGCGGATTATCGCAATGAGAAGTTAGGCTACAAAATCCGTGAAGCGCAGCTCGAGAAAATCCCTTATATGTTAGTTGTGGGGGAGAATGAGAAAAATTCGGGAACTTTGTCTGTGCGTAAACGCGGAGAAGGCGACCTCGGAGCACAAAGCACCGAATCCGTTATCGCCAAAATAGTCGAAGAAATCCGAACTAAGAAAGTGTAATACGGCGAATAATCTTTTTTCTTTATGGACACCCTCCTTATAAGGGGAGGAATCCACTCATGTTTTATTCGACGATGAGCCGCAGCAGATGGCTCAGTGTCATAATGATGGCAGTTTTGTTGATAGCTATGTTCGGACCTTTGCGAAATTATAGCGCAGCCCAGTCTGAACAGCCAGATTCCCAGCAGCAAATGCTGCCGAACACGAATCAAGCTGTCGCAAGTATTCCGGATACATCGAATTCAGTAGTTGCGACTCAGAGCTCCGGACCCGGACAGCAGGTCGTACGAGAACGATTATCCAAGATGAAGTCACCACAAGAGCTGATGGAAAACAATAAATTATATCCTGTGCTGCACCAGGATATTAGTCAGTTCGACACGGTAGAAGTGATGGCGACTGGTTATTATGCTGGTGTGGAATCGACCGGGAAGAAGCCAGGACATCCCCAATATGGGATTACTTACTCAGGGGTGAAGGTCAGGAAAGGCATTCTTTCCACCATTGCTGCAGATCCTAAAGTTTTCCCGCTTGGGACGATTCTGTACATTCCTGGTTACGGTTATGGGATAGTGGCTGATACAGGATCTGCTATCAAAGGCAAGAAGATCGATTTGTATTATGAAAGCAAAGCCCAGATCTATAAGGAATGGGGCAAACGAAAAGTTCATGTTAGGGTAGTACAGATGGGAAATGGCAAAGTCTCGGAGCAAACCCTGCTGCAGTGGAACGATATTATGACCGCTGTGGAGATGGAAAAGGAGCTGCCTTACCCTCTATAAAACAAGTTTTCAAACCTTTTGTTAAATCGTCGACGTTTCTTTTAAAGAGACGCGACGATTTCTTTTTTTTAGCTGATTTCTATGATAGAATGGAATGTGTAAGCGTGTACAAGCATGATTCATACTTTTTTTATTTGCAGGAGATGAGATCCTTTGTGGACTCGAACAGTCAAGTTAGATGAGATCAGTCGGGAAGAACAGGAATTATTGTTGCAGGAATTGTATAAGCAGATGTTTATAGTCGCCTACTCCATAATGCGCAACCGTTCAGAAGCGATGGATGTCGTTCAAGAGTCTTGGCTCAAAATCCTGATGAAGCTTGATACCTTAAGAGACCAAGAGAAAATCATTCAATGGGCGAAGGTCATCGCATCCAATACGGCCTATAACATGATCAAACGCAGTACGAAATACATAGAACGGATCAAAGAGGAATGCATGCAGTACGAGACGACAGCGGCTTCCTCGGAAGTAGAGAACTATCTGGATCAGACCATGATATGGGAATCCGTGATGACTTTAGATTCGTCGACAAGACAAATATTCATTTATAAGTATTACCAGGACATGAAGGATCAGGACATAGCTGACAGGATGGGTATGCCGGTAGGCACTATTAAAGCCAGACTGCATCGGGGGAAGGATCAATTGCGTAATTTGCTTAAGGAACCGCCCCCTCCGAACTGAATAATCTTGAGCTGTGGATCACATATTTTCTCCCGGACCGTTCATACTAGTTCGTGGAGGTGATGAACAGTGGCTAAGAACAACAAGATGAACAAAGCAGCACAGAAGCAGAACCAACAGAACAATGCTGAGTTCGCCCAAGAAATGAATACGAATACCGGTAACAAAGCTTCCCAAAAAGCGCCTCAAAATCAAAGCAAATAATACTTATCCAAGAAAGGGGTCACAGCCCGATATGCTGTGACCTCTTTTTATACTCAAGAGAAACAACAAATTCCCTCCGTCTGCAGACCGAGGACAAATCCATCCCACGACTCTTTGTTTATTGCCGAATATCCTCTACAATGAGATTAACAAGCAGAACTAGTACAAAATCAGAGCAAAGCCTGTATGCCCTGAGCGGGATACACGTTATAGTCTGACTTGTACCAGAATGATGAATACTCGGAGGCTGCATATATGAGAAACGATATATGGGGGAAAGTGATAGGCGGATTCACACTAATCGGTATCGGTGTTTTATTCTTGCTCAATCAATTGAATATTATGGATGTGGATATAGGATATATAGCTTCGAACTACTGGCCCGTGATTCTTATTTTCTTCGGTCTGAAGGGGATCTTGATCCAGAGAAGGCTGGATTACGGTTGGGGTGGTTCTTATTTATGGAATCTGATCGTAGTGGTGATCGGGCTTGTTTTTCTGAATAATAATCTGGGCTGGTTTAATTCGATCGGTTTTGACGACATTTTCAAATTCCTTGTTCCTGTTATTCTAATCGCGCTGGGATTGAATATGCTTCTGAGACCGAGAAGAGCCAAGCCAGGGAAGCAGTCGGAGCCCGAATGGACGAATCCTACGGAATCTCCGTTCACGCCCTACTCTGCTCAAGATAACCCAATTCCTCCATCACCTTCAGCCAATCCCATTGATCCTGCAAGCACTGGCGGAATCCACAATCCGGTGGATCCAACGCATACATCTGCTCCTAACTGGGGACCAGCGAATACGTCGCCAGGGCCTCAAGGACCCTTTGGTCCAACTGAGGATTGGAAGAAAGACCTTCCGCAGAAGCCTGCTATATTGAAGGAATGGATCACTAAGAAGGAAGAGTGGAAGCAGCATTGGAAAGAGACACACAAAGGGCATCATGAACAACATCATCATGATTGGAATCATCACGGCACGCAGGGCGACGTCCAGCACAAGCATAACTTTATCGGCGATCTCCACGTAGGACAAGATTACTGGGAGCTAACCCCAATGAACATCTCTCATTTTATCGGGGATACGGAATTGGACTTGACCAGGGCGGTTATTCCTTACGGGGAGACGAAGATTAACATATCAGCCTTTATCGGCGATGTGAAGGTGTTCATTCCGAACGATGTGCATCTGGAGGTAAGTGTTACGGCCTCCTCTTTCCTGGGAGACATCAACGTATTCGAACGCCGTGAAGGGGGAATGTTCCGCAGTATGCAATCAGCTGCTCCGAGCTATAAGGATGCAGAGAAGCGTGTGCGGATAGTAGTGAGTATGTTCATCGGCGATGTGAGGGTGAAGCGGGTCGGATGAGAATCATACTATTTAATTCCAAAAATATAAAGTGGCAGCTGCTCGGATACTTCGGGCTACTGCTGCTTCTGCTTGCTGGGACTACCCTTATAGCCCAATTGTTCTGGTTCCACTCGATTATGGATGTGGGTAAATGGTTGAAGTTCGGTCTTGTAATAGCCGCTGTCAGCTTACTGGGTGCTTATTTCATCGCTAGTCAATTCCAGCGTAAGATCGATACGCTGCATTTGGCTATTTTACAGCTGACCAGAGGTAATTTATCAGAGCGGATTCCTCCTCTTGGGCTTGACCCTTTCGATCGAATTTATAATGATTTCAATGATATGGCAAGCTCCTTGGAGAAACGGGTTATGCTGCTGCAAAAAGTAGGCGAGGAAAATGTGATGCTGCTTGCTCAATCCAATGAGGTTGCTGTGACGGAGGAGCGTAGGCGGCTTGCCCGGGATTTGCATGACACGGTAAGTCAGCAGCTGTTCGCGATTCATATGTCGGCCTCTTCATCAGCCAAATTAGTTGAACGAGGCAATTCAGAGAAGGCGCAGCCGATTCTGAACCAGCTCGTTGAGCTGTCTTCTCTAACCCAGAAGCAGCTGAGAGGACTTCTTGCGCAGCTGCGTCCAATAGAGCTGGAGGACAAACGATTAACGGAAGCATTGGATAAATGGTTCCCTGATTATTGCCGGCATAACGGATTGCAGGGCAAGATGGATATTCGGCTGACGGATTCGATGTCAGAAGGAATGGAGCATCAGTTGTTCCTTATTATCCAGGAGGGTATGGCCAATGTAGTGAAGCACGCTTCCGCAAGGCATGTTGATTTGCTGCTTCAGGATAACGGCAAGCAGTATGTGCTGCAAATAAATGATGACGGCAAAGGATTTCAAGAGGAAGGCGAGCGTATCCATTCTTACGGGTTATCAACGATGCGGGAGCGTGCGCTTAAGCTTGGCGGTGAGTTGGAAATCACTAGCAAAACAGGGGTCGGCACCCGGGTGAAAGTGTTTATGCCGAAATTTTCACAAGGGGAGCTTGAGGAATCATGAGTAGTAGCACTAACACTGTGACCAGAATTATGATCGTCGATGACCATGATATGGTACGACTCGGACTGAGAACATACTTGACAATGGAGGACGATTTTCTCGTTATTGGTGAGGCGTCGAATGGAAAGGAAGCTGTTGAGTTTCTGATGCGCTTGAGCAGCGCTAACGAGGACATGCCGGACATTATTCTAATGGATTTGATGATGCCGCAGATGGATGGAGTGGAAGCTACAAGGGAGGTTTGCCGAATTTATTCTAAGGTGAAGGTGGTGCTTTTGACCAGCTTTTTGGAGGATGAGAAGGTGGTGCAGGCCATTGAAGCCGGGGCAGTTACGTATGTGATGAAAACAGTGGCTGCCGACGAGCTCGCCCATGTAATCCGAAGTGCCGCTCGTGGATTCCAGATGATGAATGCAGATGTGTCGCAGGCTCTAACCCGGGGTCTCAGGCAAAGGACGGCACACGGACAGGAGGATTCGTCGGAAGGGCTTACGCTTCGCGAGAAGGAAGTGCTGCTGCTGATTGCCGATGGCAAAACGAATAAGGATATTTCGGAGGAACTGCATATAAGCATCAAAACCGTCAAGACACATGTAAGCAATTTACTTATGAAATGCGAAGTCGAGGATCGAACCCAGCTAGCTATATATGCACATCGTAAAGGCTGGGCAGGAGAAAAGGGCTGATGCTCTTCACATAAAAAAGGTCGTCTTGGTTCATCCTAGGGAAAAAGTTAAATCCAAGGAGTGTGCCATGAGAACGTTATCCTCTGCTTTAGAGAATCATGTGGATGAATTTGACCGGATGAAGGATGGATTACAGCAGCATCAATTCACGCTTGGCGGGAATTGGGATTATGAGCATGGCTGTTATGATCGAAATCTGGATGAAGCGAATCAAGTGTGGCTGCGGATCCCTTTTGAGGTTGTAGCTGGCCAGATCGATGGCGAGAATAGCTCGAACCCGGATACTACTATACGAATTGGCACGCCTTTTGTGCTTAAGCATGTATATAATGAAGGTCTGGATGCCTCTGCAGAGCCGAGAGTATATA
>JARBUQ010000175.1 GCA_029239545.1 Paenibacillus sp. | reverse complement strand
AGCGCGCCGCGCTCAGCGCTCGCGCGCCAGCGGCCGCGAGCTGCGCCTGCGCCGCCAAGAGATCACCAGCCTCCGCTGGCGATCCCTTGGCGCTTGGCGCGTGCGGCGCGGCCGCCGCAAAGCCGCCCGACTCGGGCGACGACAACCGCAAGCGCTGCAGCTCCTGCAGCAGCTTGCGGTTGTTCGCCGCGTCGTCGGACGGCTCGCCGGCGTAGCGCGCCGAGTAGACGCCAGGCGCTCCGCCGAGCGCGTCAACGCACAGGCCGGAGTCATCGGCCAGCACCGGCAAGCCGAGTGCCTGTGCGATGACGACGGCCTTCTTCTCGGCATTCGCCGCGAAGGTGTCGCCGTCCTCGAGGATGTCCGGCATCGCGTCATAATCGGCCAGGCTGCGCACAGTCAATCCCAGCTCGCCGAAGCGATGCGCGAACTCGCGAACCTTGCCCGCGTTGCGGGTGGCGATGACTAACACATCTCCCTTAAGCTTTGCTTGCATCTCTGCCTCCGCCAACAACGGCAGCAATCGGTCCTAGCACTTCCTTTTGCTTGGCAATCATTTGTTCGATTCCCAGCTCGGCCAGAGCAAGCAGCTCATTTAGCTCCTCGCGTGTGAACGGCGCTTCTTCCCCTGTCCCCTGCACCTCAACAAATTTTCCCTGCCCAGTCATCACAACATTCATATCGACCTTAGCCTGGGAATCCTCTATATAATTAAGATCCAGACATGCTTTTTCTTGAATGACTCCCACACTGATGGATGCCAGAAAATCCGTGATCGGAGAGACCTTCAGCTTCTTCTCCAACATCAGCTTGTTCACGGCAAAACAAAGAGCGACAAATGCACCCGTAATCGAGGTTGTTCTTGTTCCCCCGTCAGCCTGAATAACATCGCAGTCAATCGTAATCGTCCGCTCTCCCAATGCATCCAATTGAATAACAGAACGCAAAGCCCGTCCGATTAAGCGTTGAATCTCCATGGTACGTCCGCCGAGCTTGCCTTTGGCTGATTCCCGTTGATTCCGAACTTGAGTCGCTCGCGGCAGCATCGAATATTCTGCATTGATCCAGCCCTTGCCTTGTCCTTTCATAAAAGGAGGTACCTTTTCCTCAATTGAAGCCGTACAGATTACTTTGGTGTCGCCTACTTCAATCAAGACCGATCCTTCGGCATACTTAATATAATTGGGGGTAATAGCGATTGAACGCGGCTCTGCATAGTCTCTTCCGTCTGATCTCATTGTGTAATTCCTCCATCTTAGTTCCTTGCAACCTTATTTATTGTACGCTTTATCCCTCCATCTTACCAAAGTCCATCATGAAAAGCATTACTCCCTAGGCAAAAGGTCCTTATTCATCCAAACATTCGCTCAAAAATGCGGGCCGATATCCGTTCTCCGAAGCCCATTTCACCGCTGTCTCCAGCTTCTCCTTGTAATCAGGTTGGTACGACTTATAATTCTCGTAAAAGTATTGTTCATGAACCATCAGCTCCAAAAACCCCGCCTCATGAGGATTCGCCCGGAGTCGTTCCAGCTGTGGTACGATATCTTCCTTCTTCGTCTGGTCTATGACCATATCGATTTTGGCAAACACGATATCTTCACTGTGATCCTTCCAAAAATCCCGTTTGTTCAAATGCTCAATGCGCGCTTTGTCCAAATAGTAGGAGACCAAGGGCCTTTCTCCCACAAGCTTGAAATATCCCGCCAGTGTGCGAAACCCGAATTGACGTAATGCCCTGCAGCCTTCACGAGTCGCTTCGCCAAAATGGATAGTAGTTGCGGTATCGAGCAACTCCTCCCCAGCAAACCGGATAATTTCCTGCGTCACTTGCTCGCAATCTGGCATAATCTCCTCAGGCCGAGCATCTTTGTAAGGCATACCAGGATGCTCCTGCAGGGAATGGAAAGTTAGACGCAGCCAATGTGACTGAGCTTTCCACTCCTCTTTGAATTTGTCGGGCATCTGCGACAAATCGAAGCCATCGGTCTGATAAAAGAGGTTGAGATGTACCTTCGTTCCGTACATATCGTTCAGCTCTTTATATACGTTCAAGTACGGATTGTCAAAAATCGATCGGTAGGAGCCGCTATTGGCGGCGATATCCTTCAAAAACCAAATGTTGTCGTCTACCGATAGCCTGTATTTGCTGGTTGCGTTTTTCAGCCAATAGACCGTTACAGTCTCGTTGTAGTCAGTTGTATGGTCCACGATTGTGATTGTATTCCGATAATCGCCTAACACGATCTCAGCGGTATAACCGTTATCGGTTCGCTCAGCTAATTTCCCGTTTACAGTAAACCTGCTGCCTTCCAGACCAGCTAAGCGGACCTGAATATATAAGCCCTCGTCCCGGGTGTGGCCATCGAATTCGTTCAGCATATCGCCGTCAAGCGGAAACAACAGCACCGAAGATTCATTTGTTTGACGTCCCTCAATCATGACATCGACTCCTCATAGATAGATTGGATGAATAATCCTGTAAGTAAGATTATACAACAGGTTCTCGTTTCCATCATGTCCAAAAAGCGGCTTTGCCGGAATCCAAGGACAAACTAAATTGCTTGCAACAGCCAAAAAAGCCCGCCTCCCGCAAGGAAACGAGCTCTTCCGTATGTTGTTTCTCCTGCTCTTGCTCCATCTAAGCATTCCTCTAGCTACATCTTGATTGGATTGACATTCGTTGGTTTAGCAACCGGTTTACTGTAATTCTGATTATCCGTGGAGGTTACGGCAGCATTGCCGTTCACTTTAATCTGAACCTTGGCTACCCCCGCATTTTCTGTCAGAGAAAGCACTACCGATTGTATCGCTTCACTTGGAGCTTTTTTGTCTGCACCTAACAATTTATCCGTGAAGTTAACCGACATCACACCATCTGCAGTTTCGAGCTTGGGCAGCTCCAGCGTCGGGGCAAGCACAGATTGAAGCTTGGATTTAATAGTAGGTCCCAGTATTAGCTGCTCCATAACGGCTTTCGCCCGATCATCGGTTCTCTTCACCATACGGGTGACCGGAACATAGTACTTGGTCTTATCCGTTGTTTCACCTTGGAAATATAAAGTAACTGGAGTCGATTGGCCGAATTCTACACCCTCTGCACGTTCAAGATTAATTCCGATAGCTCGGGTCAGAGCCCCGTCAAGCGGAGTGCCTCCATTGGGCATCTCCTTTAATGCCTTGCCATCTAACCAGATTTGTACATTTTCAACACCCTCGAAGCTGGTCAAGGTCCAAGTTACCGCTTCAATAATTTTACGCTCGTCCTGTACGGCATAGTTTTTGAATTCCTTGGAAAAATCTACTGTAGCCAGCTTCTTTTCTTTGTTAATGTCGAGTCCTTTAATCAAAGTGCCTTTGGGCAGCACTGCCGCAAAATCCTTGGGCAGCTGTCCCTTTGATACACCTTCCTCTACCATGAACTCCAATGATTTACGGGCGATGCCGTCCACTTTGGGCACATTCATGGTGACTGGTGCGATGAAGCCGTTTCGGTCCTTCAAATACAATGTTACTGCTTGCGTTAATCCTTGAGCGGCTGCACTAACGCTTAGCGCATCTCCCGGTGATTCATTGATGACCACTTCGTTTTGCGGGGGGTCGATCTCACCTGATTTCAGCAGGGAACATCCGGAAGTCAGCAGGATAGTAACTCCTGCGATGGCTCCCCATTTCATCCAGTAGCTCGGCTTCATTGGAATCCTCCTCATGGTTTCTTTAGGACTAGGTACTACTATGTATACGAGCCTTCAGTAAATTTATAACTACTTTTGTCCAATAAATTGGCCGAGCTGATTCCATGTAAACCGGAAAATTGGATAAATCTGAGGGGAACATGATATGCTTGTAGTTGTGACATTAGATTAGGAATAGAACTGGGGGTATTCGGATGGCAAAATACAGCTTGAACAGTCAAAAAGTATCAGACGCTACTCAAGAGTGGTTGAAGCAACGAGGGGTGGACAAGGGAGAAATCGGTGAGCTGGTTATGTTTTTACAGCAGCCCTATTTTCCTAATTTGACTGTAGAGGAATGTATGATTTCAGTCGATGCGGTATTGTCCAAGCGTGAGGTTCAAAATGCCATTCTTACGGGAATCCAGCTCGATCTGCTCGCAGCGGAGGGCAAGCTTCTTCCCCCGCTTCAGGATATGATAGAAAATGATGAAGGCTTGTATGGGTGCGATGAGATATTGGCCTTATCAATCGTGAACGTGTATGGAAGTATTGGTTTTACGAACTTCGGTTACATCGACAAGCTGAAACCGGGAATCCTGAAACGGTTGAACGATAAGTCTACTGGTGAAACCCATACGTTCCTCGACGATATAGTCGGAGCCATTGCAGCTGCAGCCAGCAGCCGGATCGCTCATCGCAAGCAGGCTGAGAAGGAAGCGGAGCTGGAAGCCAAAGGCATAGGGCTGCCTTGATTTTGAAGCGCGCTGCTCTAATCAACTGCTTGGACACAAGCAACTGCTTAATTCAGTCCAGCAGGCAAACAATCCCCCTGTGGAAATCCACAGGGGGATTGTTCTATGCCTAATGCAGATCAGCATGCTGAATATGTTTAGTTTCAACTTGAATGGTCGTATGCGTGATCTGGAACTGTTCGGCTAGTGCTTCAATCGCAGCTTGCAGCACCTGCTGGCTGTCCGCTCCTTCACGTATAAGCAGATGGCAGCTGAACGCCTCCATTCCGGAAGTCAGAGACCATATATGCAGATCATGCACATTATCTACTCCGTCAATACGCAAAAGCATTTGCTGTACATCGCTTTGATTAATACGCAGCGGCGTACCTTCCATCAGAATATGAACTGAGTGAGTAAGCACGCCCCAGGCACTCTTGAGGATTAACAAGGCCACCAGCATACTAATGATCGGATCTGCAATGTACCAACCGAATGCATACATAATAAGTCCGGCGGCTATCGCACCAACTGAGCCTAAGGCATCTCCTACTACGTGGAGA
This sequence comes from Paenibacillus sp., assembly GCA_029239545.1. Classification (GTDB taxonomy): domain Bacteria; phylum Bacillota; class Bacilli; order Paenibacillales; family NBRC-103111; genus Paenibacillus_AA. Next base: position 3,440 of record JARBUQ010000175.1, on the reverse strand, counting down.
TAAGCACTGCGCAGATTAATGTTTTCCTTCACATCACCTTTGCGAATAAGCGACCATGCACTAGCGAGATTGGCGAGCAATCCGATTGCGGCAATAAGGATCATCACGCCGCTGTTCACTTCCGGCGGTGCTTGCAGTCTGCCGATAGCTTCCCAAATAATGAATCCCGAAACTCCAACCAAGGTTATTCCGTTGACTAGAGCAGCGAGGATCTCGAATCTGTAATAACCGTAGGTTTTGCCTGGTGAGGGCGGTCTTGCAGCGAAGCCAACTGCCAGAAAGCTGAGCAGCAGCGAAGCCGCATCACTTAACATGTGCCCGCTGTCAGACAATAGCGCCAGACTGCCCGTTATCCAGCCTCCCGCGAATTCTACAAGCATAATCGTCGTAGTAATAATTAATGCAATTGCCAGCCCTTTGCGAGTCCCGTCCGAGCCGTGATGATGGTGATGACCGCCGTGATCATGACTATGCCCATGGTTATGATTATGAGCAGCACTATGCGAGTGTCCATGGGCGTGCTTATGTGAATGGTCGTGATTGTGATCGTGACACTGCTCATGGTCTTGGTTGTGGTCTTGCTTATGATCGTGACACTGCCCTTGGTCGTGAGCTTGCTCGTGTTTTTGATCTTTCTCGTGTTCTTGATCGTGTTCTTGATCTTGCTTATGATCGTTACATTGCTTATGGTCATGATCGTGACCATGTGTTTGATTGTCCTTGCGCTCATGCTCATGATTGCATTCGTGAACATGCTTATGCTCCTGCTCGTGCTTTTGTTCATGTTTCTTCTCTTGCCCAACTTCACTCGGATGATTATTATTACCAGGATTGCAGGATGACTTGTTCTCAGGATGCTTGTTTCTTCCCTGTTGGGAATCATTGGTCGCCATACCGTACATCCACCTCCATAATTATGCATATGACACAAGTAGTAATAAGCCTAACTATCATTATGTATGCATATTGGCAAATTTATGTTGCTGTTACTCTCTTTCATATGAACGAATGCTCATATATTTGTTATAACTCACTTTGCCTAGTCAGTCAATGCCCATTAACGTTAAATTTGAAACACCCCCGTAAATAAGAGTAATCCTGCGTAAAGTCAAGTAAATAGGATACTGGGTTCCTCATAACCTTCGAAATCCACCCATACACGACTAAATTACTATTAGAATGTCTACCCGTTTCCTGTATAATATTCTTCATGTGAACAACGGACCCGACTTTTCTGAGAGGGGAAAGTCATAATGCACACAGAGCAGGTGATCCACAGGCGCTATGCGCAGCTAAGTAATAACAACAACATAGGATCAACTCCAAGTCAGTGCTTGACAGAATCATGAATGGTAAAGTTAGAGTGAGCGTCGAGATAAGAGGACAGCAGATCCGTAATATTCGTCCAAAAGCACATATAGCGGGTTTGAGAGGACACAGGATCCGTTATTCCTGCAAAAAGGGCCTTTTGGGAGTCCATTCGTGCCCAATAACGGAACCAGTGTCCGCGAGCAGGCGAAAATCGGGGGTTTGGGACGGAATGTGTGTCCGCATAGCTTTGGCAATCGAGCCACCTCTTATAAGCTGACCAGACGGACAGGTATTGACTCGTTCAGTAAAGCTCTACTCAAGCACTGATTCAGAGATAGATCAACAAAAAAATGGAGGTTTATTTGTTTTGAACTTACAACTTAAACGACTAAGCGCCAGCACGATTCGAGCGGATGTGTTGTCAGGCATCACCGTTGCGCTGGCCTTAATTCCGGAAGCGATTGCTTTCTCTATTATAGCGGGAGTGGATCCTATGGTCGGCTTGTACGCTTCCTTCAGTATGGCGGTCATTATCGCTATTGTTGGCGGACGACCGGCCATGATCTCGGCGGCGACCGGAGCAATGGCTCTGCTCATGGTTAATCTCGTGAAGGACCACGGTCTTGAGTATTTGTTCGCTGCTACCGTACTGACGGGAATTTTGCAATATGGATTAGGCCTGCTGCGCGTTGGCAGATTCATTACATTCGTTCCCCATTCCGTGCTGACTGGATTTGTGAATGCCTTGGCCATTCTCATTTTTATGGCCCAGCTTTCTCATTTTGTGGGACAAGGCTGGATGATGTACGCTCTTGTTGCGCTTACACTTGCTATCATTTATATTTTACCGCGATTCACCAAAGCTGTTCCTTCCGCACTCGTTGCAATCATTGTGGTTTCGATCCTCGTCATCACGATGAAGCTTAATGTTAATACAGTTGGGGATATGGGCAATATTTCATCCGCCTTACCGATATTCCATATTCCACAAGTGTTATTTTCCTGGGATACGCTGGTGATCATCTTCCCCTATTCGCTTTCACTCGCATTCGTAGGCATTCTGGAATCCCTTCTGACGGCTTCCATTATCGATGAGATGACGGACACGGACAGCAATAAGAATAAAGAAGTGAAGGGGCAAGGCATTGCCAATGTTGTGACAGGTTTTTTCGGCGGAATGGCAGGTTGTGCTATGATCGGTCAATCGGTTATCAACGTGAAGTCCGGCGGTCGCACACGAATCTCTACTTTCGTAGCAGGGGCCTTCCTGCTCTTCCTGATCCTGGTTTTGGGCGATATTGTGAAGCAAATTCCTATGGCTGCTCTAGTTGGCGTTATGTTCATGGTGTCTATTGGGACTTTCGACTGGTCTTCCGTAACCGGTTTGAATAAGCTTCCGCGCGCCGATGCCTTCGTGATGATCGTAACAGTTGCTACTGTGGTCGCTACTCATGACCTGTCCAAAGGAGTTTTGGCCGGAGTGTTGCTGAGTGCCTTATTCTTCGCATGGAAAATAGCCCGGCTTACTAACCAGGCGCACACGGACAATGGAAGCAAAGTATACCGCGTTACAGGCCAGCTTTTCTTCGGTACGGTATCTCACTTCCAGAAGGAATTCACTTACACTAATGATCCTGAGGTTATCGTCATTGACCTTTCTGCCTCTCATGTGTGGGATCAATCAGCAGTTAACGCGATCAGCAAAGTGATCATGAAGTATAAACAACTGGACAAGCAAGTTCATATTAAAGGGTTGAATGAAGAGAGCCGACTGCTCATAGAAAAGATGGGAACTAGTGTCCCGCAGGGGCATTAAGAGTGAGGTTAATTCGGAAACTCGCTTCCAGCACCGATTAGTAAGGCATTGTGTTACTACTCAGGTCGGCTAGAGCCTGTTCTCCGAACAGCAAACATACTTATGGGCTAAGGACATTGTGCTGGGATGGGGGGGGTAAGACCAATTTGGTCAGATTAAGGGGAGGGACTCGAAGTCACCTGAAGGGATGTGAATGACCCATTTCCTGAATCGAGAACAATCTGGAAACCCTCTCTTGCTGCAGGACGTTCACTCCCGACTATAACGAACTCAGGAAGCGCTATTCGGCCAAAAATGCCGGTTTCTGAGCTGT
>JARBUQ010000174.1 GCA_029239545.1 Paenibacillus sp. | reverse complement strand
GTCTACCTTCTTATTAAGAGGATGGCTAAGCCAGCTGTCAAAAATACCATCGAATGTATCTGTTCTCATATTGCCTAGTGCTGACAAATCAGAGAAGTCCGTAACATATACGTCTCCAGTAAACATGTTGACATTAATTCGATTGCGCCCATCCGGGTCATTGCGAACCGTTACATTAGGAGCTTCCCTGAGCTTCTTCAATAAGAGTCGGTCTTCTGCCAGATCACTGCAAGCGAAGAAAGGAAGTGTACCGAAGAGCATCCAGAGCTCCGGATTCCGCTCATTAAGCAGACGATCGATGGCTTGGCGAGTCTCATCCAGGGAAAGCACAGGCAGCGCAGCTGCGAAAGCGCTCGGATACATAGGGTGCACCTCATGGCGTTGACAGCCCATCTGTTGAATCAAATGATGAATGGCAGGGAGCTTATCATGAGTCCGGTAATTAATCATCGATTCCGCGCTCACGAACATTCCACCCTTGGTCAGGGCAATCGTGTTCTCCACCATACGCTCATATAGCTTGGCTGCGGTTTCTATGCTTACCGGGTGTGCCGTATTCGTAAAACCTACACGATGGAAATCATCCGCGTTCAAGTAATTAAACGAAATATGCATCACATCGAGATAAGGAGCCATCAGCTCATAACGCGATAACTCCAACGTGACGTTGGAGTTCAACTGTGTGCGTATGCCTCGGTCCCGGGCATACTTCAGGAGCGGCACAATATATTCTTTCACGGTTTTGGCGTGATAAGTCGGTTCTCCGCCTGTAATACTAATGGTCTCCAGCCTCTCAACCTCGTCCAGCCGCTTCAATATGTCCGAGAGAGGGATTCGATCCCCTTCAGTCATCGTAAGAACGTCTCCAACTGCGCAATGCTCACAACGCATATTGCACAAATTGGTCATAGTCAACTCTACGCTCGTCAACACATGACGACCATACCGATGGAGAGAACGAATGGGATCCCAGGGATCGTAAGCCGGCGATAATGGAGTGAGACCGGTAAGGTTAGAAATGGGGGTACTCAAGGGACTTCACCTAAAATCATATATTTCAAATCATGACAAATCATGTTGATCTCTACATTGTAAACAAAAACCGTCCATCAATCAAACGAGTGGACGGCGTTCAGCAGCAAGTATGGCCATATGATATAGTTTTAAATTTAAAAACCTATAAAAGCCATGTACAAAAGCACAATGCCTGCCAGTACAAATCGATAGTAAGCGAAATAAGTCAGCTTCAATCTTCCGACTAATTTGATAAAGGTTACTACAGCAAGCAATGCAACCACGAAGGAAACGATGAAGCCTGTTGCAAAAAATCCGATATCGTCTGATGTAAACTGATCATAGCTGCTAAGAAGCTCATAACCCGTTGCCGCACACATGACCGGAATGGCGATAAGGAAAGTAAAATCAGCCGCTGCCGCTCTTGTTGCCCCGGCCATCATCCCTCCTGCAATCGTCGCTCCTGATCGCGAGAAGCCTGGCCACAGGGATAAGCACTGAGCAATCCCAATGAACAGAACCTGCCTGTATGATAGTTGATCCATATCTGTAGCGGTAATCTTGGGTTGCTGCTTCTCCGCAATAATCATAAAAATACCGCCTATAATAAGTCCAATAACGACTGTTTCCGGAGAAAATAGAAGCTTGATTTGATCACGCAATACAAAAGCAAGACCAAGTGCAGGAACGATAGCAATAAAAATATGCAATAGATTAATTCGCTGAGTCTTGGCTCTTGCTGCCTGATCTTTAAAGCCGAACAGTCTGAGCACTCTGCGCCAATAAATGATCGCAACCGCAAATATCGCCCCAAGCTGGATAACTACCTCAAAGGTCTCCGCCTTGGCCCCTTCGAAGCCCAGCATATGTCCGGTCAGAATCATATGTCCCGTAGATGAAACCGGTAAAAATTCCGTTAATCCTTCAACGATTCCAATAATAACCGCAATCCATAAATCGTACATACTTTCAGAATTCCTCCTCTAAATGAACCTCATAAGCACAATATCTCTATTCTAGCGGTTGTTCATAAGGGACACAATAACATCTTTGTCCTATAAACCGCTTGCAACCCAGTGGGATCTGGCACACTTTAGAAGCTCATCAGGACGCTGGAGCTGCACCTCCAATATATCCCGAATAAATTCCGGCAGATAATAGTGGGTGTCCACTCCTTGACTAAGCGAAGTATACCCGATCCCGAAGGTGAACATATCAATCATGCCAACGCGATACATCCTCTCCTCATCCAACGGCTCCCCGTTGATCTGAACATTCGATATTTTGTTAAAGCGTTCACCCACAGGATTGTATTCGATTATTATGCCGCTTACGCACAGAACACCAAGCACTTGACCGCGAAAGCCGAAGCCGCGAATCGGGTATTCATAAAATTCATCGATCAATGACTCCTCCAGCGCTTGTCTAATATGGGTTCCCTGCAGTTGTGTCACACAAGGATTAATCGGCGATGGACACATGCTGAGCAGTTGTCCTGCCGTGACTGGCCCTGCTTCTAAACCTGACAGCAGCTGCCCGGCATTCACAAGACCGATCTCGGCATCCGTCCATCTGTGGATACCTGCTGCAAGAAGATTGCCCAATTGAGATTCTCCATACCAATCTATGCTAAGACGGTGCTCCAGATGGGCGACAGGCTGACTCAGATTATCTCTTCCAAGCACATAATAGCTCTCAATCAATTGCGCTACCTGTTCATCAATTGGAAATTGTTCGGTGCTGAGGCACCTACCCTGCACAAGCGTTAGCTCTCCGGTTGAAAAATGATAACCCAAAGTAATATCTCCTACATACTTGCCCAGACTCCCGGTCGCCGCAAGCCATGTGCGGTCTTCCTTCTCTGGCTGCTCCAATAAATGATGGGTGTGGCCGCCCAGAATAAGATCAATGCCCTCGATCTCGTGTGCAAGCATGCGGTCCTGTCTGAGGCCCAAATGTGACATCACGATAATCAAGTGGACATGCTCATCCGTTCTGAGCTTATGGATCTCTGCTCTTATAGCCTGGAAAGGCTCAAGGGCTGTCCACCCTAACAAGCTGTAAAAGTTCTCATAAAAAGCAGTCACTCCAACGATTCCAATTCGCAAGTTTCCCTTCTCGATTACAAGTGAGGGGACCATCCATTCCACCTGTGTGCCGGATTCGGCATCCAACAGATTAGTACCTAGTACAGCGAACTGCGTTTGACCGCTATAAACAGCAGAAATAGCTTTCTTAGGGAAGGTAAGCCCTTCGTTGTTGCCTAACACTACAGCATCGTACCCGCTGGCATTCAGAACAGCTATATTCGCCGCACCCATGCTTCCTTCTGTCTCAACCCGCATGCGATCCATATGATCGCCAATATCTAATGTAATAACAGACTCATCTGGCCTGCTCTGCTTCAAATACTGAATGACCGATGCTATGCGGGGCATCTGCTCGAATCGGCTGTGAATATCGTTCGTGTGGATGATATGCAGCTGCTGATAGTCCTCTGACAAACGAATCCCCTCCCTATTCGCTTTTCTTTGTAATATGTATCTCTCTCAATGGATTCGTCCTGGGCTATGGAAATTCCTGCCGCTCGTCCGAATACAGCCTATTACTCATTGTATGCCGCTCCTATGATTGACAATGCCACTACGCTTTCTGTAGGATTAAAAATAAAAGATCAGGAGAACGATGCAGTGAACATAACCCTCTTGCTTTTCGCCGGACTGGCCGAATCTGTAGGAACTACACGACTTAGCCTGACACTGGAGCGCGAAGCCTTAACGGTGCAGCAATTGAAGGACACGCTCTGCGAGTTATACCCGGCCGCCGCATCACTCATTCGTATTTCTTTTGTTGCCTGCAATCAGAGCTACGCTTCTGACGAGACAACGATTACAGCTGCCGACGAAATAGCGCTTATCCCTCCGGTTTCAGGTGGACAACCTGAAGCAGAGTCAAGCTCATCTCAAGCGTCTTCAGCCAACAATCTGTTCACCTTGTCTTACGATGTGCTGTCCACGGAAGAGACCTGTGCCAAGGTTCAGGATTCCCGATATGGGGCTGTGATTGCCTTCATAGGCACTACTCGCGAATATACGAATGGGCAGCGAACGGTTCTGCTCGAATACGAGGCCTATGCTCCAATGGCCATAAGGACGATGGAGCAAATCGGCGAAGAAATAGACGCCCGCTGGCCGGGCGCCTTGTGTGCGATCTCCCATCGGCTTGGGACCGTTCCGCTAGGAGAGATCAGTGTAGTGATTGCGGTAGCTGCTCCTCATCGGGCAGAATGTTATGACGCCAGCCGTTATGCCATTGAGCGTCTGAAACAGATTGTGCCGATCTGGAAGAAAGAGATATGGGAAGACGGCTCCGAGTGGAAGGGCCATCAGTTGGGCCCATGGAATCCGCTGCAGCCCTAACTTGCTGAGATACGTGCTGCCTTCATATAAGTATTTTTCCAGTAGGGCTGATTAATGTCTGTCAGCTGCACGCCATCTTGAGGCTTGGGAGAAGAATGAATCATCATCCCATTCCCGATATACAAGCCCACATGACCGACAACTTCATCCGTACGGAACCTCCCTGGCACATAGAAGAACAGCATATCTCCTTTTTGCAATTGACTTCTGCTAACATTCACGCCCAGTTCAGATTGAGCTCTTGCTGTTCGAGGCAGGTCCACATTTTGCTTGGCGAACAGGAATTGCATGAAGGACGAGCAGTCGAAGAACCCTGTTTGTGCAAAAGGTCCCGTGCCAAACTGGTATTTGATGCCCAAATACCGTTTGGCTGTAGCCTCCATCTGATCAAAATCCAACCTGCCGCCATCCGCACCTGCTGCAATATAATGGTTGTGAACCCGAGCTGCAGTGGGTTGCTCCGGACTTAGCGCAGCCTTCTCCCAGAAATGTATATCCTCTTGAGGGGCTGGAGGCTCGGCAGTGGGCTCCTCCACCCCCTTAATTTTGACGGTATCTGTACTGGTCGGATTAATCGTAACCTCTGTATCATTAACCCGAAATGACATATCCGATCCGAACAAATCTCCGAGTGACTCCACTGGAATATACAAAGAATCTTGATCCATAACCAACGGTTTAGACAGGCTCACGGGTTTATCCGCCTTTAGCGCTTTAGCAGAATCTGCCTGCAGCTCGAACTCCGGTCCATTTACCCCAAGCTTCATACTCATGGAATCTTCATCCCACAGGGTTCTGTATTCCAATACATCAGCAAGCAATTGGACCGGAATATAGCTCTGATTATCCAATTTCTTAACAGGTATACGAGCCTCACTGCCATAAGGAATGACACTAAGGATATGTACACCTTTATTGCTTTTCACTTGCTCTAATGTGACCTGCTGCTGATCTTCAGATTGTTTTCCCTTGGGATCCATAGTAGCTGTGCAGGCTGTTGCATTCAGAAGCAGCACGAGTAACAATGCGATTCTCCCCACTCTATTTCCTGTGAACGTTATACCCATTTTGCTGTCGCGTCCCTTCTCTGGCTGGAATCAGGCAAGCTGTCTCTGCCCATTAGGTTTGCGCGCAAGCTGTTGAATTATACAGAGCTGTCCTTACACTTGTTTTCCAAAAAAAAGAAGCGTTCCGCTTATTCCGGCTGATTCACAAATCTTCCCTCATACATCAAATTGACATCAACCTTAATCTTGACCTGATCGGCGGTGTAAGCATATGGCTTGTTACCCGATTGGGTCAACTGCTTCCAGAGCTTCGTATGATGCTTGAACAACGAGTATTCGAATTCGATCAGATCGATTTTCTTCTGTATGCTCCTTGCAATGGTCTGCTCCAGCTCCTTCTTCACTTCCTGCACGATCAATTCTTGCAGCTTGTCATCGGATAGTTTCTCTCTGAGCTCCACAATGTTGGCCCTGATCGTCAATCTGAAATCATATATCGGTTGGTTATTCACAAGAACAACCTGCTTGCTTAGCTTCGGTCTTACCAGCTTGACTGTTGCCACAGGGTTACCGTCTTCCTCGAGGGTTAAAGGAGTCTCAACCATCTCCTTCTCCAGCCAGCGAATGCCTGTGACCTGGTGTTCATGGAACCAAGACGCATATTTATCTTTACGCAGAGCGAATATTCCGTTCAAAAACAACTTGGGATCATCTTTTGAATTTTCCCATCTGTCATCGACAATATCCAGAGAAGGGATCATGATCGTTTTGCCCGGTTCTTTCATGGCGTACATAAGCTCTAAATAACGGATTGGCTTAATTATCGACCTTTGTTTATACAGATCCATAGGTGAATGCATAACCGTGTGAAGCGCAGACATATCAAAAAATGAACCGGTAGTCATTATCTCCTCTACATCGTTTTTTGTTCCATACACCCAGCATGTATAACGAATCGATCGGAAGCGAAACAGACCGTCGAGATATTCCTTGACCCCTTTTTCCAATGCTCTTTCTGTAAAAAGCAGAGCATTGACATGCTCCCAATCGGTTTGCTGCTGAGAGCTTTTGTACAAGCTGTTAAGAGCATCATTAATCGTTACGCCTTCTGAATGACCCACCCATATGTCTGATTGGGCATTAGAAGTTCCATTCACATCTTTGGCAATCGATGAGAAGCCTAACAACTGAGCGTAGATTCTATATTTGCCGTCGACATAATCGAAACCAATGGATGTTACATAATTGCGATGATTAACTTCCTTCAAATCCCAGCACCCCGGGACAATCATCAAGATAATACATATTCCAATGCTTAAACCTATTCGTTTGAACATGCCGGAATCCATCCCCTTCCTGGCTCATGTCTATTTCGACGTCTTTAAAGTATCCTCTCGCTTCTTCTCATCGGACTGGGGGATAAATCCCCAGTTGGCCAGCATATCTCTGAACCGCAGCGGGCTGCTTGGTGCCAGATAAGGCACATCAAACATACGCAAACGTGATAAATACAAGATTATGGAGAAGAAAGAGGCGAACAGCCCGAAAATACCAAGAAAAGAAGAACAAAGCAAAACATAGAGGCGTACAAGACTGATCGTCCCGCTCAAAGTCTGGTTGACCAACAAAAAAGAAGATACGGCTGATATGGACGTCACTACAAGCATCGTAGGTGATGTAAGTCCTGCATTAACCGCAGTTTCTCCTATGATCAAGCCTCCTACTACAGCTACGGTTTGACCTACCGCCTTGGGCAATCGGACCCCCGCTTCCCGGAACACTTCAAACAATCCTATCATCAGAAATGCTTCCAGCGGAGCCGGGAGAGGCAATCCCGTTCGAGATACCGTCACCGTAGTCAATAAGGTGAAAGGAAGCTGGTCCAGATTGAACGATGACAGAGCAACCCAGAAGCCGGGAAGCAGGATCGAGGTGAACAAGCCGACCATGCGGATGAATCTTTCGAACGCCACGAAATAGGGCGGAAAATAGGCATCCTCGGGAGATTTGATAAGGGATTGAAAGCTTGCTGGAGCAATTAAGGCGATAGGTGACCCATCCACCAGAAAGATCAATTTTCCTCGCTCCAGGGCTTGTATGACAAAATCGGGACGCCCGATGTAATCAACCAACGGAAAGAGATTATACGCTCTGCCTGTAACATATTCCTCCAATTGCTGAGCATTAGCCAAAATTTCCGTCTCGATTGCCTGCAGCCTCTGACGGGATTGCTCCACCCACCCGGCATTCGTTACATCCTCCAGATACAACAGAGAGACTTTCGTATGACTGCGTGAGCCGATTACGAACCGTTCATTGGCGAGCGTAAGGGAGCGCAGACGTTTGCGGATTAGCGCCACGTTCACAATAATATCCTCCGTGAAGCCATCCCTCGCCCCTTTAACAGACACCTCGGAAGTAGACTCTTCCACTTGCCGCTGTGGTGCTTTGGCAATATCTACAGAATAAGCCAGCTCATAAGCCGGGAACCAGATCAACAATTCCCCTTCAAAAATAGCAGACATAATTTCATCGATGGATGTATCACGGTTGTATATATTTAACTGCATCTCAATATCTGAAGACAGCCCATCACTGGTTAGCTCACTGTGAAGCAGAATGCGCTGCAAGTGGGATAAGATGAAATCATTGATCTCTTTCGCATCTGTCAACCCTTCACAGTATGTAATTATAGCCCTTTGAACACCGGAACCGGTCTGCACATCATGTTCGGAAACCTTCACATCATACCGTTTGTCTAACAGGCTGTAAAAGTGATCCGACCCCAGCTTGGCCAGAATGAATGGTTCGATGTCTTTCTTATTTTGTTCGTTCAAGATATATGCCCCCTTCTGGTTCTTCTCACCGCTATCCCAGCCAGAATAACTAATACCGCACATAACAGCAGAAGCAGCATCAGATAGGAGGGAAACAAATAGCTGATGAGCCATTCATCGAACTGGACGTCGCTAAAAGGAACCA
>JARBUQ010000173.1 GCA_029239545.1 Paenibacillus sp. | reverse complement strand
AGAATATTCCGGGTAGAAGGTCCTGGGTCTAGTTTAAGAAAAACCTCTGGAGTAGTAGATTACTCCAGAGGTCCTTGGTGTTGGAATTCAGTTGGACGGTGGTAGGGCAGGCAGGTGGGCTCCGAGCTTATGCTTACGATGTAGTTTTCTTCGAAAACTTTCGGCTGTTGTACTTGAATTCTTTGATTATATTTTAGTGATTAGAATTCAAGCACAAAGGCGAACACTTCGTTTCTCCGCTCCACCTGCCTGCCCTTTGGGTTCGACTTTTGGCTAGGGCGTTTTGTTCTCCTTGCGCTCTGCATCCGCTTGATCGAGACGCACATCTTCTATTCGGTATTCGTATCCCTTCACTCCCTTGTAATACTCCAGTTACATTCCTCCACAGCTTTCACAACCGAACTTCGAGTTGAAACTTTCTTTTCTCCGCTCCACAAGATTGGAAGAGGCCAAATCAGGGGATCTGAGTAGTAATCCAAAAGGCCACTAATCACACTCCGGACCCCGAATCAGCTTACTTTACTGGCAGAACCGCAACTCATTCCCGCTACACGATCCCCGCATCGACTCCTTGCCTATTTACTTGCTTTTCTGCAACGAATCCGCCCTCACTAGTCGGGTCCACTCGATTGAATTGCCTTTTGGTTACTGCTCAGGTCGGCTAGAGCCTATTCTCCGAACAGCAAACCTACTCTATGAGCTAGGGACATTATACTGGATGGGGGGAGAGACCAATTGGATCAAATTAAGGGGGTTGGACTCGAAGTCAGCCGAAGCGTGGTGAGTGCCCCATTTCCTGAATCGCGAACAATCTGGGCCCCTCTCTTGCTGAAGGACGTTCACCTCCGACTATAACGAACTCAGGAAGCACTATTCGGCCAAAAATGCCGTTTCTGGAACTGTAGCAGATCGTATCGGAGTTAAGAGGCCCTAAATCGTCTCCATTCCCGCTTTCACGCGGAATAAGGCTGCTGGAGTTCGTTATAATGCCAAATCGCTATTTTTGGAGCGAATAAGGCTTGTTGGGTTTGTTAACAGGATTCGGCACCTCGCGCGAGGTGCCAAAAGTCTAAGTGGAGAGTAATCCCTTCCGGACAAGTATCGAGACCGTATGGAATTTGAGCATCTCCTGCAGATTGGGATCTTCTAAGCAGTAACCCTTTTTGCAGCCAATTTCTACCACCCCGGCAAATAACCGAATAAGGAGAGCCCCTTCCTCTCCCCCAGAATATGCTTTCTAATATGAATACAAAAAAAGACCGGAAACCCGATTGTATAAGTGGGAACGAAAGTTTATTATCGCGAACGGTTGCCTTCAGTAGCTTATAAGCTAAGGCAAGCTGATGTTCGCAATCCTTTCTTTCGCTCCACTTATATAGGTCCCCAGCCTTATGCGGCTAGTGCTTGTGTTGATATCTTCTTTTCTAATTATCGTACATTGGACTCATAGACTGAAACCCGCTACCGCTTCATGTCTGTCATATATTCATCAGGTACATAGGCGATACTCGATTGTGTGACAATCGTTAATATGTCCCTCGAATCGTCGAAAGCAACCGGACCTTCGTGCACGTAATACCAGGTTTTGACCGTTGGCCGATCCTCATATTCACGAAAAATAAATACATTCAGCTCATCCTTGGACTGGAGGATGCCCTCCACCACAACATTGGACAGTCCCTTCACGGTGAAGCTCGCCCCACCGCCTTCCAGCTCTTCCACCTTATAATCCACCGGCTGCTTCCCCGTATCGATGAAGATCGGTCCTCCGACGGCATTCTTCACTATAAAAATTTCTTTCATCTCTCCGCCCCCTTATGGCAAATCGATCAGCATGAAAAAAGCCGATTGATCCGCTTCCAGCTTCAGATGGGTCTCGCCTTCAATGCGTGCCGAATCGCCATTGCCAAGAGCCGTTCCGTTCACCTGTAATGCTCCCTCGATAATGAACATGTACACACGCCTGCCTTCCGGCTGTCTATATTCCAGCTGCTTGCCAGGCTCGAGCCGGCTCAGATAAATCGTCATATCCTGATTCAGCAGTGCAACATGAGCTGAGGCCGTATGCGAAGCAACCGGCAGCAGAGCATTGGCAAGCTTGGCCTCTTCGTACCGAACCGCCTCATAAGAGGGTGCAAGTCCCCTCTCCCGCGGCATGAACCAGATCTGCAGAAGCCTTAGCGGCTCGCTGTCAGATGGATTAAACTCGGCATGCACAACGCCCGTGCCTGCCGACATCCTCTGCAGCCCACCTGCAGTCGTTGTCTCTGCATGGCCAAGATTGTCCTCATGGCGGATGCTGCCCTCCAGCACGATGGATACAATCTCCATATCGCTGTGCGGATGCGCACCGAAGCCTCTGCCGGGAGCCAGCACATCATCGTTGCATACACGCATCACGCCGAATGCTGTATTGTCAGGATCCGCATAGGCTCCGAACGAGAAGCTGGGTCGGCTCTGCAGCCACCCCATATCGACTTTATGCCGTTCTGAATCGGGATACAGCTTAATCATAACCTCTGCCTCCTAAGCACCAAATTATAGATACTATACTTAGTATAGTGAAATCCCTTGTCATTAACAACTCATGCCTTTTGAGCAGATCAAGAGCACCACGTCCACTCTAGCGATCTCTGATCCCGAATCCGATCTTCTTGAGCAGATCAATCAATTGGAGCTTCTCCTCATCTGTGACAAAGGACAGATTGTCCGAAATGGTCTGGGCATGTCTAGGGAATATGTCATCAAAGTAGCTTTTGCCCCCCTCAGTCAGTGTCACATTCGATTTGCGCCGATCGCCAGGGATAGGGAGCCGCTGCACCAACCCCTTTTTTTCCAGCTTATCTACCACATAAGTAATGCTCCCGCTTGGAATCGAAAGGGTGTCGCTTATTTTTTGTATCGGGTGAGGCCCCTTGCTATATAAAAGCTCCATGATCTGAAAGGTTTCCATACTAAGCCCATAGCTGTCGATGTCTCGTTCAATGTTCTCATACAGAACCTTAACCATGTTCCTTATCACGCGGAATAACCTCAAATCAAGAGCTGTACCGTCTGAATCACGTTCTGTCATCCCTGATCCTCCTTATCTGCCTTTCTGATACAAAGGATAATCGACTTGGGACGGAACTTCAATCAGCACGATTCGAAGCTTCTGCCCCTCTGCTTGAATGACGAGCTCGCTCTCTTGCTCGGATTGAACAATCGCAAAATCCTTGTTCTTAAAAGGCGCTGCAGAACCAGAACCATCCGTTTTAAGCGATCCGCCATCTCCTCTAATCGCAAGTCCCGCAAGGATTCGATTCGGCCTAAGCTGGTATGTGTAGGACTGGCCTGGATCAATCTCAACGTCGAACATCTGTGCATCTGTGACAATGTGCACCGGGGAACCCTCTCCCAGTATGGTCTTGACGGTAACCCCTGGAGATGCATCCTGCGGAAACTGCTCATGCTTGAACAAATAATAGGTTGGTACCCGCTTAAGAGCTTCACTGTAATGAGGCTCAAACCAAATTTGAAACCCTTCGTAGCCCTCCTCCACCCCTTCGGAATGGGATACCCCTGAGCCTGTCTGCATCAGTTGGATATCACCGGCTTCAAGGATGCTCTCGCTTCCCAGCGTATCCTTGTGCAAACCCTGGCCTGCAATGCCGTAGGACATAATCTCGAACCCTTTGTGTGGATGCATCCCCAGGAGCGCCTTCGCCCCGGCATGAGCCCATGCCCAATAAAAAAGAGGTCCCAATCTTACTACACTGGCCCCTTCCCCAGGAAATCCTATAGGCTTCTGCTCCTGGATTCGTCCGCCATCGAACTCGCCTCGTGCTTGACCCTCCGGACCGATAATTTGAACATTCATAGTTAAGCTCCTCTGCTATTTTTTATCCTATTTATAGATATAATAGTATTAGGATATATAAATGTCAATATCCATTTGCGTTCCGACATGTACACAATCGCAGCTTCCAGCTACGATTGCCTTGGCGGAATTCAAACGGATAGGACAGCCAAACTGGTCCAAGCTCTCATCATATTGGTTAATACGATGAAACCCCAATTAAGCATCGTGCTGAATGGAGGGACCATAAGGCTCACTCTCTGGGAACGTATTCATCCTCCTGTACTCTCCAGGGGGAATCCCGGTTACTTTACGAAACATGCGAATAAACGAATTGACGTTCAAGTACCCTACCTGAGCAGCGATTTCCTGAATCCTATAGTCCGATTGCTGCAGCAGCCCCTTCGCCTTCTGGATGCGGAATTCATTCAGGAAGTCGGAGAAGTTGACGCCTGTTTTTTCCTTGTAATATTTGGACACGTACCCGGATGACAAATTCAGCTTGTCGGCTACAAGATCCAGTGATATATCGTCGTTGTAGTGATGCTGAACGTACTCTTGCAGGAAGTCCACGATCCAGTCCCGATCCTCCCGTTTCTGATTAATCCCCTGCACAACATCGGTCAGAAAATGATCGAAGAATCGAATATATTGCTGCACATCGGTAAACCCTTCCATCATGCGGCGAGGCGAGTTTTCTCCGCACAGCTGACGAATATCCAAGTTAAGCGCTGCCAATGTCTTGACTGTTTTGTCTACAACCTCAGTCGCGAAATCCAGATACTGACCTGCCCGCGCTTCCTTCTTCTCCATCCGCAGCAGCAGCTTGGTGACAAGCGCGATGACGCTCTGGCCTTGCCCAGCCTGCAGATTGGCGACAAACTCCTGTTCCTGGGAGGGCAGGAACCAGATGAACTCGTTATGCGGCCTCCACAGGGTAATAATCTGCGTTTCCCCATTCAGCTCACGCTGTCTTACCATCTCGTTGGTCCGCTTGTAGACCTCACCGAACTCATCGAAGCTGTGGAGCTCCGGCTGAACAGCGATCGTCCAATAGCAATGTGCTTTGTCAACGTCGAACAGCTGCTTGAGCTGCTGCAGATTCGCAAGCAGACCCGGGTTCTCCTCCTCCATGAACAAGAGGGACAGAACTTGATGTTTCTCCACTTGCAGTGTAACGGCTTCCCCGAACATATCCTCAAGCGAGGTATGGATGAATTCCTTTAGGAAATAAACGGCTTTGGCCTGCTCCGCACTGCTCAGATCCGCTAACTGCGGTGTCATAGTCAGATGGAACAGCACGAAGTAGAACGGTTTGTTTTTGCCTACTGGGCCGTTAGAGCTCGTATATATATCCTTAAGCTTGTTCATGTATCCAAGATGCTGCAGCTCGGAATTTTTCTGGTTCAAATCATGCTCTATATCCCGATTCGTCTTCACCATCTGATTGATCATGTCGTGCAGAACGTTGTATTCCTCGATTTTACTGTGCAAAAAGCCGTTCGGTGTCGTGTGTCGAATGCTCGAAATAATTTTCTGGATCGGACTGTTGAACTTGAAGCTGACCACGACCGATACGGCGATACTGATCAGAATAGCTCCCAGCAGCAGGGAAATCAGCACCAGATTCAGCTTCGTAATACCCTCGGCAATCTTCGTATTGGGGATAACATTAATATAGGTAAGACCGCTTGCTTCGCTTTTATAATAAAAATAGTAGTTGTCGTTCAACTGGAGCTGATTGGAGCCATCCTTGAACTGTGCAAGCAAATCAGGCTGGATTATAGAATGGTCGGAATTGAACAGCACACTGCCGGAAGCATCCGCGACGTAAAACCGATTATTTACGGAATTATGGAACGCTTTGAAGATCTGCCTGGCATCCAGCAAAACCGCGATGTAAAAGTCGGGATTCACTTTATTCTTGAACAACATTGGGATGAAATTGCCTCTGGAATTGGACTGGGGCAGCTCAAAATCGGCTTGAGGAAACACCTTGGATCTGTACGTATGCTGAAGCTGATCCCGCCAAAATGCTGGACTGTAATTCGGGCTAACATAATAGGAGCTGAACATTTGATTCAACTGACTGGGTCCATTCTTCTCCACCACGAAGCCGTTCTTATCGAACAAGATCATGACATTATCAAGGTAGAGCTGATCGTTGCGGAGTATGTCCCGTATTTCTTCCACGACCAGATTGACGGGATCGAACTGTTCCGCATTCCCAAGCTCGTTCAGCAGCAGCACCTTCTGGTTAAAGAACAACCGGGTCACCGCACCCTGTATAATCTGCAGATGATTGTCGTACCGCTCTACCGTGTTTTTGAGATTCTGGTTATTGTAACGAATAATTTCCTGCTGCATCCTGTTGCTGAAGAACTTGTAAGCGATTAAATTAAAAGAGACGAGCAAGAGTATAACCGCACAAAAAGCGGCTAACAATTTGATCAGTAACGAGTTTTTCTTATAAGGGAGTCTGGCGCGCATTTTCTGTCTCTCCTCCTCAGTTGAATGGGATAAAGTAGAATGAAGCTTACGCTTAATTGTCAGACATTTTGATCGTAGCACATTCCACAATAAGATCAATATTCATTTCTCCTCTTCCTATTCATCTTTAGCTGGATTGCCAAAAAGGTGCATAACAACGGAAACTACAGCTGTTCTGGTTAATTGCTATCATGGCATGATGAAAGCGCAATCGTCTACACCATATTTCACTAAAAAGGGAGCGTGCTTATCGATGAAGCAAGTCAAAACCGGATTGTTACTGAGCTTGGCCATGACGTTCGCGTTAGCCGGATGTACATCGGGTTCAGGAACAGCAACGAGTACAGCAACACCGAACCCGTCAACGAAAGCGTCCGAGACGCCAGCGGCTGCGAAGGGAATGCCGGAGAAATTCGATCCATTGGTCGAGCTCAAGACGGTGAATTTCACCTATGGTGTGGCTAAATACGGGGCGGGAGACGACATGAATAACAACCCGTGGACCCGCTACCTCAGAGACAAGCTCGGGATCAAGCTGACAACGCTGTGGGAAGTCCCCTCCGCAGAGCTGGAGCAGAAGACGAACCTGATGATCGCCTCCGGCGATATTCCCGACTTCTTCCTCGCCAATACGAAGCAGTTTGCCCAATTGGTCAAAGCGGGCATGATTGAAGATTTAACCAAGGTTTATGAGCAGTATGCCCCTGACCTCGTCAAGCAGGTTATTAAGGATGCGGGTGCTGAGCCGCTGGAAGCCGCGACGGTCAATGGCAAGCTGATGGGTATCCCGTTCACAGGCGTTGCCAAAGAATCGGTACCCGTTGTCTGGATTCGCGAGGATTGGCTGAAAAAAGTGAATTTGCCCGCTCCAAAAACGATGAGTGATTTGCTGGCCATTTCGGAAGCGTTTACAACCAAAGATCCGGACGGCAACGGCAAAGCCGATACCTTCGGTCTCGCACTTGATAAGGATCTGAACAATATCAATGGGTTCTTGAATGGATTCCATGCCTATAAGGGAATCTGGATCAAGGATAAGGACGGGAAGCTCGCCTACAGCAGCATCCAACCGGAAATGAAAACAGCCCTGGGCAAAATGCAGGAAATGTTCAAGAATGGCCAGTTCGATCGTGAATTCGGCGTCAAGGATGCTCCCAAGGTGAACGAAAGCTTCGGCAGCGGCAAGATCGGTATGCTTTATGGCAGCATCGGAAGCGCGAATGCGCCGCTCTCTGCACAGACGCCCAAAACGGTATGGGTTCCCTACCCTGCTCCCTCCATCGACAGCAATCCTGCTCTCCTGCAGCATCCGCTCAATTTGTTCAACAACGGCATCTGGGTCGTCAAGAAAGGCTCGACGCGTCCTGAAGCGGTGCTCAAAATCACCGAGCTGTGGCTGAAATTTTTCTATGAGAACACATCCGATGACATTTACAAGCAATATAATTACGACCTCGATACCAAAATATCCAATTGGATGAACGCACCCGTGAAAATCTACAAAACGTTCAAGAATGCACAGATCTCCACTCACTTGGAGCCGCTTCTGAAGAGCGACAAACCAGCGGCAGCCGCCGACCTGGCTAAGCTGACACCCGAAGAGCGAGAGGTGTACCAGAACATCCAGAAATTCAAAAACGGAGATGTCGAGCAGTGGTACAACAATGCGCGAAGCGGACTCGGCGGTTCCGGTGAAATTGTTAATAATTATGTGAAGAACAACCAGTTCAAGCCTGATCTGTTCATCACGATTCCGACTCCGGCCATGGTCCAGAAAGACGCTAACCTGAAGAAGATGGAATTAGAAACGTTTACCAAGATTATATTGGGCGCTTCCCTCGACACGTTCGACCAATTCGTGACCGATTGGAAGAAGCTCGGCGGCGAAGACATCACCAAAGAAGTGAATGAGTGGTACAAGAGCAAGTAAGACCCGAAGGGTATTCTCAGGGGGATCACTCCCCCTGTTCCTTTTTCATATGTGACTTGCACAGACAAGCTGAACCCGGAGGACTGAACTATGCTGAAAAAATGGAAGCCCGAGCTGCCGCTTCATCTCATGCTGATTCCAGGACTGTTCATCATGATTGTGTATCA
>JARBUQ010000172.1 GCA_029239545.1 Paenibacillus sp. | reverse complement strand
ATTGGTGGTTTTCCAAATTTTTTCCCGGCTCTTCCCTAATGAGTAGAATAAGCGATAGTATCAGCCTTCGAAACGGCGGGAGTTGCTCGACTTTTTCGAGTAACTCGGCCCTCGGAGGGCCCAAACGGCGGGAGTTGCTCGATTATTTCGAGTAACTCGGCCCTCGCAAGGCCCAAACGGCGGGAGTTGCTCGACTTTTTCGAGTAACTCTGCCCTCGGAGGGGCAGGATTGCTCTCCGTACCAAAGCATACCACCGTCAGCTTGAAAAAGTCGGCTCTCTACCCGATCCGATGAGTATCTTAGGCCTCTTTTTCTGCATAATGCCCCTACCCCTAGCTCAAAGGTATGTTCGCTGTTCCGAGAACAGGCTCCAGACGACCTAAGTATTAATCCTAATTGTAGCTTATTTATTCAATCCTGTGTCGAACTTAGGGATCTCTAGCGGCTAATCGGGCAATTGTTTGCGATACTCATTGGGTGACATCCCTGTGGCAATTTTGAACATACGTGTAAAGGGAGTTAGACTGCGGTATCCAACTTGCTCGGCAATTTCCTGTATCTTCAGGTTTGACTTAAGAAGTAAACGCTTGGCATGACCCATCCGAATATCATTCAAATACTCCTTGAAGTTAAGCCCCATTTTCTCTTTGAAGTAGCTCGAAAGATAGGTTGGGGTAATCTTAACCTTATCTGCCATCATATCTAACGAAATGTCCTCCATATAATTCTCGCGAATATATTGAACGATGAATTCGATGGTCGGCTCGGTTCCACTCCTCCGGGACTGTATAAGCTGCAATGCGGTTACGACATAGCTCTCTATGCCATCTAGTAATAGCGCGTATGTGAACAGTCCCGAGAGCCGGGCTTCCTTCTCCGAGAGAGGCTCCTCTGGTATGTTAAGGGAGCGAAGCACTTGCTTCGTTCGCAGCACAAGGTCCGTGCATAGCTGCCTGTAATGGCCATCAAAAGCATGTGCATCCTGCAGCTGTCCAACCATTTTTCTTATAAGAGTCAACGTTTCTTGTTGATTGCCTGCAGTCAGCTGCTGGATATATTGATGCTCTAGCTGTGGTGTGATTCTTGTATACTTCGGTTCAGGGCCAAGAGCAGTGAATACCTGGGCACCATCCTCTAATCTTCGTTGCCGAGTCATTGCAAGCGCTTCTTCATAGCTAATGGAAGGCTCAAATGTTTGTAGACCCGCCGAGCTCACACCAATTGTTACCGTATAATAGTTGCTATCTTGATCCAATACGGTACATATAGCTTCGAGAGTCTGGCGAATGCTCTCGAAGCTGTCCGTATAAATAATGGAGATTACGATATCAGACTCCGTCTGAAGCGTCACGGACGGCAGGTCGACTCTTGACCATTTCAGCTCCACTAGCTCACGGATATAATAGGATATTTTTTCTTTATCGGTCGGCTCGTTGTAGTTCAGATACATTAAGACGAGCAAGTAAGGACGATCGAGCAGCTCCAAATTTCGGTCGTATAAGCTGTTAGACTTGATCTTACGGAGGCGGTTAGAAAACGTGTATATGCTCAGCATGGACTTGCTTTTGGAAGACAGCAGCTGCAGCCTATCATTAATGACATTAAGCTCCTTGATATTCGTATAGATTGCTTTATGCTCCTCAGGGTCGCTAAGAAGTACATTCATCAGCCTCTTGAAAGGGTTATTGAGGGAGACGGTTATCAAGATGGACACAAGTACACTAAAAACTAGTGCTATACCTAAAATTGTAAAAAACACAGCATATAACTTCGTAGCCTTGGCCTCGACATCCCATTGAGGAACAATAGAAGAATAAGTCAAGCCCGTTTTACTGCCCTTTTGATAAAAAACGTACTGCTTGGACTTCTCCTGAAACACATATCCTTTCTCTTCTAAGTCAGCAGATTGAAAGAGATTGTGAACATTGCCAGTTGAAGAAGTGAATATGAGAGTGTCCCCATTATAGATAGAAAAGATGTTATTCTTGTTGGATACATGCATATTGTCAAGCAGTTGAGAGGAATGAATCGACGCTATAAAATACATGTTTGGCGCCAGTTTGTTTTTTACAATAGCCGCTAAACGGGGTTGCCCTGTTACCGCATTCGGAGCTATTGTTATGGAGGGAAGGAGCTTGAAGTAATAAGATTGGTCGAACTGCTCCTGCCAAAAGCTAGTGTCTACGTCATTGGCAATTAAGTATTTAGAAAATAAAAGATCGGCAGATGTGCTTCCTGTTCGTCCTACTGTCATAGACAATTTGTTCAAATAAATTACGATATCCTCCACGTATAAATCGCGGTTAGCAATAACAAGCTCAGCCAAATAGGTGCTTATGGAAGGCAGATTTAGTCTGGAGATTCGATCCTCATCGCCGGCTTCCGCCTCCGTGTACAAACGAAGAACCTGCTGATTTAGATAAAGATTCGTTAAGGTTTGCTGAATTGTCGTGAAGCTTTGTTCGTATTTTTCCACAGTGTAGTTCAAGCTCTCTTCGTGGTATCCAATTAATTCCTCATAGTAGGAGCGATTCATGGAATAGAAGGCAATCAGGAAAAAGGTGGTCAAGAGCACAATAACAGTCATAAAACCAGTCAATAACCGAGCAAACAAGGATGTCGAAACGAGCAAAGCCTTCAGTTTTGTAAACCCTTTCAAAAACCCCACTCCCTTTTGTCAAACATCAAACTTTATGATTCCGACTAATTTTTCATATTGGCTGAATTTTAGTTGATTTCGTATAATCTACAGCTTTTCTTGAGAGACGCTGCTATGTAATGTTTGGATCAGGAGGTGCGGTTCCAAAGCCATATCGACATTATAGGAACCATTCAAGGGATTTGTCTAGTCATTACAATAAAATCAAAGGCGGGGTTCACAAGTGAGAAAAACGAATCAAAGATCAAAACGTATTGTGAAAGCGGTTGCCCTATTAACCGGATTGTCATTGCTTGCTGCATGCAGCAATGATGGAGCAAATGGCGAGCAGACGCCCACAGCTACCAACTCCCCAACCCCATCAACCACAGTATCAGCTCCAAAAGTGAAGCTCGATACTCCAGTAACGGTAACGATGCTGACCAAGGATGCGAATATGAAGGATGAAGCACTTCCTATCAAGAAATGGATCAAGGATGCTACCAACGTAACCGTGAAGACAACCATTCCTGCCGGCAAATATCCAGATGCCCTGGCTGTAGCGATGGCTTCAGGTGATCTGCCTGATATCGTTTATATAGACGGGGAGGCCGGTGCAATTAAGTATGGCCAGCAAGGGGCGCTTTTGGATTTTAACAAGCATCTGGACAAAATGCCGAATTTGAAAAAGTTTTGGGAGAAGAATCCTGGGCTGAAGACAAGAGGAACTAGTGCTACTGGTGAAACCTTTTTCGTCGTGCATGATGGCGCGGGTTATTCGAACCAAATGGTCTGGATGTATCGAGAGGATCTGTTCAAAACGAACAACCTCACCCCCCCGAAAACATGGGATGAGTTATACGATGTTCTGAAGAAGCTGAAGCAGGCTTATCCGGAGAGCTACCCGCTGACCACGCGCGATGGAATTAACAAGATTAAATCGCTGGCAACGGCTTTCAATACCCACACGGAAGTGTATAAAGATGATTCAGGCACGGTCAAGTATGGTCCTGTAAGCGATGGATACAAGAAAATGATCGAATATTACAATAAATTTTATAAAGAAAAGCTTGTCAACACCGACTTCCTGTCCAGCACTGTGCAGCAGTGGCAAGAAATGATGACAACAGGCAAGGGTTTGGTAACCGTGGATTACGTAGGTCGTATTGAATCTCTATCCCAAGCGATGCCAGGCGGTGGCAAGCCTCTTGCCCTTATGGCTCCACCGGCTGGACCGGGCGGCAAAGCATTGCTTCCAAACGGCAATTATATGCTTGGTGGCTTCACCGTTTTCTCTAAGACAAAGAATCTGGATGCGACGCTGCATTTAATCGATTACATGTATTCGGATGCCGGGATGGAGCTCGTGAGCTGGGGAATCGAAGGGCAGAGCTATCAGTCTGCAGGCGGCAAGAAGAAAATGAATGGTGCCAATCAGTTGGAGAACCGGACTACCTTCGGTACGATGACCTTCGGTTCATACGGCAGACATGATCCTGAATCATCGCTTTCACTGGTTGCAGAGAACTTCCGCAGCGACTATAACGAAGCATTGAAATATGCTTATCCACAAATTGTGCTTCCTCCAGCGTTCACCGATTCGGAACAAGAAGTGATAGCAACTACGTACCAGCAAATTATTAAAGAAGTGGATGCGAATCTATCCAAATTCATCCTTGGCGATCGCCCCTTGTCAGATTGGGATCAATATGTGGCAGAAATCCAGAAGCTGGGATTACAAAAAGTGCTGGATATTTACAAGGCTGGTTGGGAACGTGAAGGCAAAAGATAACATAGCGGAATCTACATACAAGAAATGAGGGAAAGCTTTGCGACAACATGTAGATATCCGTCCAACAACTCCCCGGCGCTCTAATGCGCCGGGAGGCTTATTAAGCAAATTGAAGCGAGATCGGGTCTTCCTTCTCCTTTTATTGCCAGCCATTATTTATTATGTGCTGTTCAAGTATGCGCCTATGTTCGGAATCATCATTACGTTCAAGAAGTACGAAGTGTTCAAGGGAATTTGGGAGAGCAACTGGGTTGGCTTCAAATACTATATAATGTTTTTCCAGAACCCGGACGCATGGCCGTTGTTTCGAAATACGTTGCTGCTGGGACTTTATAACCTGATCTTCGGCTTTCCGGCACCGATTCTATTGGCCCTGCTGCTCAATGAAGTGAAAGTGAATCTAGTCAAGCGGTTCGTACAAACAATCAGTTATTTGCCTCATTTCATCTCGACGGTTGTCATAACCGGAATGGCCGCGATGTTCCTGTCACCAACTACGGGTATCATTAATGAGTTTCTCGTCTGGCTCGGCATGGAACCGATCGCTTTTCTGCAGAAAGCCTCCTGGTTCCGTACAATCTACATCACAACAGAGATTTGGCAAGAGATTGGCTGGGGCTCGATTATATACTTGGCTGCCTTGACTACGATTGATCCACAATTGTACGATGCAGCGGAGATGGATGGCGCGTCACGAATCAAGAGAATGTGGCATATTACTTTGCCCGGAATTATGCCGGCTATTGTGATTTTATTGATTCTTCGAGTAGGGCATATTCTGGAGTCCGGCTTCGAAAAGGTATACCTTCTCTACAATCCAGCTACTTATGATACGGCGGATATTATCCCGACCTATGTTTATCGGATGGGAATTGTGCAGAGCAATTTCAGCTATGGGGCCGCTATCGATATATTTATGGGACTGATTGGACTCGTCTTCGTTGTGAGTGTCAATCGTATAGCCCGCAAGGTAGGTGAGACAAGCTTATGGTAAAAAGGGTGAGCCTGTTCGACGTCTTTCTACTGGTTGTGTTACTCCTGTTTTGCGCTGTGATTCTTTATCCATTTATATATATGCTGGCAATCTCGCTTAGCTCCAATGAATATATTTTGCGTGGTGAAGTAAGCATTTGGCCGAAAGGCTTCAATACTCGTGTCTACGAGAAGGTTTTGCAGAGCTCTTCGGTCTTGACGGGGTACAAGAACACCTTAATCTATGTTGTGCTGGGAACCGCAATATCCATGATTATTACTTCATTTGCTGCGTATTCACTCGCACGCAAGGATCTGGTGTTCGGCAAGTCGATAACCTTGTTAATTGTATTCACCATGCTGTTCAACGGCGGGATGATCCCTACCTTTCTGGTCGTGCGTTCGCTCGGGCTGATCGATACGATCTGGGCGATGGTTCTGCCTGGTGCCGTTAGTGCCTGGAATCTGTTCGTCATGCGAACCTTCTTTCAAGGAGTGCCGAAGGAGCTGGAGGAAGCCGGTAAAATAGACGGTCTGGGTGACTGGGGAATACTGATGAGAATTATCATTCCCTTATCGAAGCCAGTTATGGCCACCATTGGCTTGTTCTATGCGGTAGCCATATGGAACAACTATTACAATGCCCTGCTCTACTTGAGAAACCAGGATTTGTTCCCGCTTCAGGTGACCATTCGGATGTTGATGGAGACAGGGATTATAGATGTATCAGGCCAAAATGGAGCCGAGGTGGAGATCGATCAGTCGGTCAAATTCGCTACCATTATAGTGGGTACTTTACCTATTATCTGTGTGTACCCCTTTCTTCAGAAATATTTTGTAAAAGGCGCGCTTATAGGCTCTGTAAAAGGGTAGTGAGGCACTACAAGATGAAGGGGTAGCAACTATGAGTCAACAAGGTAAACAAGTTCGGTTCGCCGTGGTCGGTTGTGGCGTTATTGCAAAGAGTCATTTAATTGGAATTGAGCAGACAGACACTGCGGTGTTGGTGGCTGTATGCGATGCCAACCCGGAGCGGGCCAAGGAATATGCCGAAACATACGGTGTTCGTGCGTTCACTGCTTATACCGAGCTACTGGCGTCTGATGAAGTAGATGTCGTTTGTCTGTGCACGCCAAGCGGGATGCATGCTGAACAGACCATTCAGGCGGCACAAGCGGGGAAGCATGTAGTTTGTGAGAAGCCGATGGCGATTGTGCTGGAGGATGCTCGCCGCATGATAGAGATCTGCGAAGCGAATAGAGTAAAGCTGACTACGATCTTCCCACGGCGGATGACTCCCACAAGTCTTTGGAGGTTCAGGGGGATCCCATTGAGCTCCCGAATCTCCCTTCATTCTCCTTATTCCCCGATGGCCATACGGCCCAGATTCGTGATATGGCTCAAGCCATTATAGAGGATCGTACTCCAATCGTCTCAGGCAAAGACGGTATTCATTCGTTGGAAATCATTCTTGGTGCCTATGAGTCACAGAAGCAATCTCGTCAGATTTTATTGTAGCATCTTGACATTACTTCTATCCTATTAGCAAGAACTTAAAGGAGGAAACGTTATAATGCAAGAGACCAAAACTAAAGTGAGAAAAGGTTGGGTGTTATTCGCAATCGTATTAGCAGTCTTGCTAGGATCCCTGGGTCGCGATGGTTCTCTCTTAATGGGTGAGAGGGCCTCAGCAGCCGGGACGGATCCCGTCAATCTTGCGGCTTCTTCGCGAGGTACAATCGCTTCGGCAAGCTCAACCTCAAGCGACAGACCTCCGGTCCATGCTAACGATGGGAATACGGGGACAAGCTGGGGGCCGTTAACAGCGGACAAGAACACTGGGGAGGTATGGCTTTCCCTTGACTTCGGGGCGAATACTGCACTCGACAGGGTGAAGCTTGATTTTGCCGTACCAAGTGCATCGGCCTCGCTTCCTCTCAGCTATTCCATTAAAATACTGAACGATGCTGCCTTTACTGGCACCTACGATGATAATCCATCCAAGTGGACGACTGTGGCTTCCCGGATTCAGTCCGACTATTCGTCCAGTTCGTTAGACGACGTTTCATTCAGCAAAGCAACAACGAAGAAAATCACCGTTGTATTCGAGACAGACCCTAACGCGTTCATTCCACGTGTAGAAGAAATTGAATTGTACGAGATGTCACGTACCCTTTCTCATGTAACCGTTCATGCAGCCAAAATCGTTCTTAACGATGATGAGCTAACGGCTATGGAGGTAACAGGGACGATGAGTGATGGTGGGCTGGCCCCGTTAACTGGAGCGACCTTTGCATGGTCTAGTAGCGATAACAGTGTGGTTGCGGTTGCAGCTTCAGGAAGTGCTCTAACTACTGCAACAGCAGCCTCCCCAGGTCAAACCTCCATTACAGCTTCACTTACGCTGGGTGGTGTAACAAAACAAGCACAGCTTGCGCTTACCGTTAAGAACCCGGCTCTTGCTGATGACTATGATGATTTGCGCAAGAAGGTTGAGGCTTCACTAATTGGCGGGGACAACTATAATCCCAATGACAGTGATATAAGTGCAGCAATCGCCAAAATCAATACCCTCGCTCAGCCTGTATGGGAATCCATGAACACATCAATGACGACAAATCCTTATTTGTGGCCGGATCTAACAACAGGGTCAATCTTCGATGCACAAGATTCCTATAGCCGATTGCTTACTCTTGCCCGGTCCTATGCGCTTCCGGAATCCACTATGTCACCTGCCACAAAAACTGCCGTACGAAACGCTATTATTGAAGGGATTACCTTCCTGAATACGAACTGGTACAACTCTACGGTCACTCAGAATGAACAGTGGTACAAGTTTGAGATCGGCGTGCCTACAGCTATTCTTAACCTGACCGTGCTGATGTACGATGACTTGATTGCTCAAGGCAAGCATGCCCTGATCACGTCTCAAATGAGTACGATCCACCACTTCTCCCCAGATCCTGCCGATTCCCGAAGTGCCACCAGTGCGCCTAGAATTGGATATATGACGGGAGCCAATCTGGTTGAGAAATGTTATAACGAAGCACTAGTCGGAATATTGCTTAAGGACACGAATGCATTGGAATTATCTGGTGA
>JARBUQ010000171.1 GCA_029239545.1 Paenibacillus sp. | reverse complement strand
AATTTGATCAGGGCTCCAAGCTTGAATAAACCCATTAGAATTAAAAAAATACCAGCCATTACTCCAGCAATAAGCAAATTCTCGTACCCGTACTGCAGGACTACCGCCAACAACACGGGTACGAAGGCTCCGGTGGGACCGCCGATCTGGAGCCTGGATCCGCCTAATAAGGATATGAGAAAGCCGGCAATAATCGTTGTATATATCCCATACTCCGGTCTTACTCCTGCCGCAATAGCAAAAGCCATTCCCAAAGGAATGGCAATGATCCCAACAACGAGTCCTGAAGTGATATCCCGGCGCAAATAACTGGTGTTGTACCCTTCATATCTCCCTGATAGCTTCACAAACAACTCTTCTTTCATATATCTGATTATTTGAATATAAACAG
The DNA here is from genome assembly GCA_029239545.1 of Paenibacillus sp. Taxonomy (GTDB): domain Bacteria; phylum Bacillota; class Bacilli; order Paenibacillales; family NBRC-103111; genus Paenibacillus_AA. The sequence goes on along the minus strand of JARBUQ010000171.1, from coordinate 8,113 downwards.
AATATACATCCGTATAGGATGTCCTGTCAATACACATTTAACCTTTTCTAATATCCTCCAGCAATGAAATCGCATCCACCAAATGGTTATCAAAAATTCGCCTCGCAACCTCAAGCAGGTCCTTGATCAAAGGATCACGCAGAGAATAAATAACAGACGTCCCCTCCTTGGTGCCGGTGACCACGTTCTTACTGCGGAGCACAGCAAGCTGCTGCGACACTGCAGAGCCTTCGCTGCCCAAAATCGTTTGCAGTTCATTTACATTGCGGTCGCCTACACTTAATATTTCCAGGATGCGTATACGGAGCGGGTGCGCCAATGCTTTGAAAAACTCTGCCTTAAATTGCTGAATATCACGATTCATAATAACTGAACTCCTTAAATTGTAAAGATCTGAATATAACAATAGAATAACACACACTAGAAGGCAGTTGTAAAGTAATGACTAAACACGTAATATTTATATATTCAGATATTCGGTATCAAATAGGTTTGGAAAGGGTTGAGGGTTTGTCATCTAACGAGAACATACGTCCATCTATAACTGCCCCTTTGACAGCTACAACCAAGGAGCAAGTCATTACGGCTGGTCTGGAATATTTGTCCGGAGTAGGAGTCGAGCCTGTATGCAGGGTATGTATTTCCAGTGGAGCCTCCTGCTGTTCTGGCTGCAGCTTGCTGAACGACGGCGTCGGATGTCAACAAAGGAATACAAGCTGCACGGCCTGGTTATGCGGCTTTCAGAAGTTTATTTTTTACCAGGCGGGGTTAATTAATGAGTGGAATACGTTCTGGGAGCAGGTGCCGGGTCAAGGGTACCGTCAGGACTCCACTCCTTCCGAGTTTACGATTGACAACTGGATCGAAGCACCTGATATACGTCACCTCACAGAAGCATTTGCGTTGGATCTGGAGGAGCAGCGACGTATTCAGTTTTATCCATTCTGGATCTTCGAGCTCAAAGATTCGTTGGATCGTTACGTTGACCAGATTCTCGCTTGTAAAGATCCTCACAAAATCAAAAAAATCGAGAGAAAAATAAGCAAGCTGACATATGAATTTTACCGATATCGCGAGGCCAAAGCCAGCTCTGTCCGCTGACTTCCTTAACCCGGCTGCTGAACTCCGTCTATCACAACGATTTCGTAGGCATCACGGGCCATAATGATTTCTTCGTTCGTCGGGATGACCATCACTTTAACAGGAGAGTATTGGCTCGATATGAGCCTCTCTCCTTGGCCCTCCCAATTTCTGGCGGAATCCACATAAACCCCTGCGTATTCAAGTCCATGACAAATTCTCTCCCGAATCTCTGAGCTGTTCTCGCCTATTCCAGCAGTGAATATCAGTCCATCAGCCCCATTCAGACGCGCAAAATAAAGCCCTATATATTTGTGCAGCTTGACAACGAACAGATCCAAAGCAAGCTGAGACCGTTCATGGCCTTCCTTGGCATGCTGAATCAGCTCACGAATATCATTGCTGATTCCGGATACTCCGAGCAGGCCGCTTTGATGGTTGAGCACATCGAGAATTTGATCGGTCTCCATTCCTTCAAGCCGCTCCAGGTAAGGGATAATGGCGGGATCGATATTGCCGCTGCGGGTCCCCATCGCAACTCCGGCCAGTGGAGTAAGCCCCATGGAGGTATCGAAGGATTCACCGTTACGGATCGCCGTAATGCTGACACCATTTCCTACATGGCAGCTGATTAAGCGAAGGCTGTCGACGGGCTTCCCCATTATTTGGGCGGCGCGTTCCATAACATAACGATGACTGCTCCCATGAAATCCATATTTGCGAATTCTGTGTTTTTCATAATACTCGTAGGGAATGGAATACAAGTAAGAAGTAGGCGGCATCGTCTGATGAAAACTCGTGTCGAAAACCGCAACCTGAGGCTGATCTTGATACTGCTCAAGACCAAGCCGAATTCCTTCGAGATTAGTCGGATTATGCAGCGGCGCGAGATAGCTGATCTCTCCAATCTGCTGCACCACATCATCCGTAATCAGGACAGACGTCTGAAATTTCTCTGCCCCGTGTACAACACGGTGAGCGATGATATCCACCTGCTGCCCAACCTGCTCGAAGATAGCGCGTAATGTTGCAGCAAGCGGACGTTCGGCATCTAATTTCTCATTTCCCTGCAGCAGGATGTTTTCCAAGGGCATCTCGAACAGCTTGAATTTGACCGAGCTGCTCCCGCAATTGAGTACCAGCACTTTCTTTTTCCTGAATGTCCTGAGCTCATGGTAGCCGTCTACGGCCACGATCTGAACCAGGTCACCGCTGCGCAGTCCAGAAGCATTGGCTTCATCCGTATCTATATGGAATTCCAGCTTATAGCTGTCGCTTACGCGACACAGGACGTTCTCGAGGATGACCATGCGGTCTCCGGTTGTCTTCACAGCTACGAGATCTTTATCCTTCACACCCAGTTCTTCGGCGTCACTCGGATGGAGATGGAGATGTCGAAAAGGAATAATGACTCCCTTCTCTAGCTTAAGACTGCCCTTGGGACCCACAATCTCAATGCCCGGAGTCCCTTCAATGTCTCCAGAATCTCTGACTTCCGGTTGAACACCGAGCACGTAAGCATCTGTTTTGGATATTTCCAGCTGTGTGTATTTGCGATTAGGCCCTAGCACCCTGACGTTGGGTATACTTCCTTTGGGTCCGGTTACCGTTACGGTTTCCTCACATGCGAATTGACCGGGCTGTCGAAGTGCTTTCAGCTTCCCAAGCGTGTGTCCTGTCCCAAATAATACATCTGTATGCTCGCGGTTCAAATGAATATGTCGATTCGAAACTCCAACAATAGCTTGCATTCCGTCTGCCTCCCCGCCCATAATAACGCTATTCTGCTTATTTTGCGCTGAACTGTTCCATGATAAGCATAAAGCTCAATGATTTTGTTCCTTCTGATAGTTTAACAAAAATAGAGGCTGTCTGTAAGACAACCTCTACAGCTGTTTACCGAATGCCGTGCTTCAAGGTGCTCCTGCCAGCATCCAAATTTTGTACGAAGGAAGGATCGATCCCATGCTCAACGAACGTGGAGTCCAGCAGACCTGACCAAGACATCTGTTGAAGGAGTTGGGCAATCGCAGTCTGTCCCTGGTCTAATAAATCGCTTACTTGCTCGGCACAGCTCTTGTCATATATCCCGTGATACGGGTAAATTTCTCCGCAGATGAGCGGCAGTGATGCATCATAGCCTTCGTGCTTTCTCTCAAGCAGCAGCTTGGCTGCCCTGGCAGACAGGAAGGGCATATCACTGCGAACGACCCACACATCCGGACTTGCAGATAAGCTGAACCCTGCATGCATCCCGCCAAGCGGCCCTCTGCCGGTATAATAATCCGTAATAATGCGAATTCCTGTATCAACCTCTTTTAAGAAAGGTTTCGGATCCGGCGTTGCCAGAATAACCTCCTGGCATAACTTGCGCATTTCTCTAATTTGATGCTGGAGCAGGGTTACCTCTCCGAACTGCAGCAGAGCCTTCCACCTTCTGTCTATTCCTGGTTCCGGTCCACCTGCCAGAATCAGCCCTGTTAGCATGGTATTCATCTCCTTCCTACTCCATTTGAAGCACGTCTCAAGTAAGCTGATTACTTGCTTCTGCTGTCCTCATTCTTTACTCTTTGCTGAGCTTGCACGGTATCCAGTTGAGAGTTCACGCTTATCCGACAATCCTCACAGATCCAATTATTCCCCACTTGTGCATCTTTCTTGAATTTTCCGCATTCGTCGCAAGTAATCATAGTGTTGGCCTCCATTTGTTTCGGATATGCTACTATTACATCATTTTTGCTCCTCCCATGCTGTGACATTCATCACTAATATTCATCACTAATTGCAGATTGAAAATGTTTTAATACCTTGCGAGGTATTTTGCTTTTGTTGGACAACCACGGAGCAAGTGGACAGACATTCCGCTAATTGCGCTAAAATCGCTGAAACTAAGATTTCGCGGACACACGTTCCGCTAATTGCAGAATAATCGGCCTTTTATTCTGTTTTTTACCACAATAACGGATCCTGTGTCCTCTAAAATGACGATTTGCCCTGTTTGGGCTCCCATAGCGGATCCTGTGTCCGCCAGAAGATCCCACTAAAATAAAAAAAACTGACTGGAAGTTCACCTTCACCAGTCAGGTCCTTGGAGATTGATTTGGGTTATCCCATGGGGAGAGCAATTTTAAGGTGCTTGGAGATTGATGTTGGAACTCATATTGCCATCCAAGTGTACTGAAGTCCGGCTCACAGAATGTTCAAATTTGTGGATTTGGGTACAACGAGTTGGATCATCGTCCCTTGGCCCGGTTCCGACTTAATATCCAGTTGTCCTCCCACACTTCTTGCACGCTCCTCCATGCTGAAAAGTCCCACTCCCTTGGAACGTCCGTCATGGATAAAACCATTCCCCCGATCTTCAATGCCTACCTCGACGCTGGATTCCGTCTCGCTAATGAAAACATGGGCTTCTTGAACTGCTGCATATTTGGCAACATTGGTCAGCGCCTCCTGAATCGTACGATAAATCGTTGTCTCCTGCTGTACAATCAGCCGCTTTCTGAGGTTGCAAGTCAGTTGAACTCGAATACCGTAGTGCTCAGTGTAATTGTCGATATAGGTGCGAATAGCAGGAACTACCCCCAAGTCGTCAAGCACGGATGGGCGAAGCTCCCAGGCAAGGCCGCGCACGTCTTCCATTAGCGAAGATACCTGCTGACGAATAGGCTGCAGCTCCCCGCTGCCGCTGTCGCTGATCAACCGATCCACCTGGATGAGCAGGGAGAACAGAGTTTGTCCAATCCCGTCATGCAGCTCTCGCGAGAATCTCCTTCTCTCCGCTTCTTGAATCTCCATCACCTTCGCCATCATAAGCTGAAGCTCTTCTTCCACTTTTTTGAGCTGAGTAACCTCGTTGCGGATCGCAAGGAATTGATAGGGCTGTCCGTCATCAGCTAGAAAAGGCACGATCGTAGTATTCACCCAATAATAAGATCCGTCCTTGGCCCGATTCTTGATATCTCCGCGCCATACTTGTCCAGCGGATATCGTATCCCATAACGTCTTCATGAAGGCTTTGCCGTGATACCCTGAATTGATTATACGATGATCCTGGCCAAGCAATTCTTCCCTTGAATACTTGGAAATCTCACAAAATTTATCGTTCAAATACTGAATCCTGCCAAGCCTGTTCGTTACCGCAACTATGGAGGACTCATCCAACGCAAATTTCACATCAGCCAGCTGCTTGAGCGACTGCTTCAATGCATTGCGAAATTGCACATCCAGAATTTGCTCGTCCATATGCTCCAGCAGGTCCGCGACATGTTCGCCTATTACCTCGGGATGGGTTCCTTGCGGCAATTCACTCAAAATTCAGCAGTCCCTTCTTCATCGCATATTTAACCAGCTCAGGTCTCGATTTCAAGCCAAGCTTCTCCATAATGTTGCTCTTGTGGGACTCTACCGTCTTCACGCTAATGATTAGCTGCTCGGCTGCTTCCTTATTCGAATACCCTTTGGCAACCAGGGCCAGAACTTCCAGCTCACGTTCGGACAAAGACTCATAGGGGGTGCCACTATCCCCGCCATGCTTCAGCCTGTCCAGATATTCACTCATCAGTCTTTTGGTTGCGGTAGGGTATAAATAAGCATTGCCGCTTGCAACCGAATGAATGGCGGCGAGCAGTTCTTCATGCGGGGCGCTTTTGAGGATATAACCGGAAGCTCCGGCATGTATTGCGCGGAATAAATATTCTTCATCATCATGCATTGTAAGAATGAGCACCGAAATATCCGGCAGCAGCTTCTTAAGCTCGGACGTTGCAGTAAGTCCATCCTTGCCGTGAGGCATGTTCAGATCCATGAGCACGACATCAGGCTGCAGCCGCAGCGCCGCCTGAATGCCTTCTCCACCTTCTGCGGCTTCCCCGACAACTTCCATATTCTGCTTGCCATGTAAAAGCATCATCAACCCTGATCGGACCACGGCATGATCATCTACGACTAATATCTTGACCATTCTCGTCCTCCCGAATCGTATTCCATCGATCTGTCTTCTCTGAAGCTATCATAACAAATATAAATAGACTCCGACAATAAGATTGATCCCCGTAGTTTAACTAATCGTGTGCTCCTCCTGCAGCATCCTCATCAAAGTTGACAGCCAATCGGTCATTCGAATTTTGTCATCCTCCGTGTAGGTGTAATCCTTCCTTTTCCCGATCAACAGAACTCCCTGAATTACGTTGTCCTTGTTCTGTATCGGAAATGCAAAAGCAGATCGTAATTGTTCAGCCAGCATCATGGGACAGGCAGCTCGTATACGCTCAGCCTCCGGAACCGAATCATCCAGCTTGAATGGCCTTCCCGAGCGTATCGCTAATCCCGCTATTCCAACACCGGTTTTTACAGTCATCGATTTGTGCCGCTCATTGTGATGTCCACTGCTATGAATCCAGCGAAGCAGCCCATAATCATGAGCTCTCCATGCTAGTGCAACCACATCACTATGAGACAAGCTGCCGATTTGATCCATTATTTGCTGCATTTCCAGAAAGCTATGTGTCATTTTGCAGCCTCCTACCTAGACATACGTTCCCTATCCATTTTGTTCATTGTACCTGCTTCCATTGCTTTTGTAAGTCAGGGAAATCCCTGAATTAAGAGTCAGGTTATTCATTCTCCCTTCGATTAGGGGAATTCCCCCCAATAAATTCAGGTATTCCCCCGATTATCAAATTTGACGCTGACCATTATGATTGAGATATGGAAAACTAGGGAGGCTGTAACTTATGGCTACGAATAGCGCAAGCGCAAGTATCGAAACACAACAATCAGTTAACAATACACCGCAAGGGATTGCAGCATTTTTCTCGGCCGACAATTTTGCAAAGCTGCAAAGCATCATGTACCCCATCACAGTGAAAGCCGGGTCCCACTTATTCTGGGAAAATGATCGTGCAGATCGCTTGTATTATGTGAATAGCGGGATGGTGAGAATAACGAAGATGACGGATGAAGGTCGTGCTTTCACCCTGTATCTTTATCAGACGGGAGACATGTTCGGTCAAGTGGACCCGTTCCTCGATTCCGTACAGAGCTTCAGTGCTGAAGCGGTCAAGGACAGTGAGATCGGAGTTATACAGCAAAAGGACTTGGAGGTGCTGCTCTGGCAGCATGGGGATCTGGCCGTAGAGTTCATGAAATGGATGGGACTTATGCGGAGGATGACGGAGACTAAATTCCGCGATCTGATTCTGTACGGTAAGCCTGGCGCACTGTGTTCCTTGCTGATTCGTTTAAGCAACACCTACGGAGTTTCTTTTGGCTCGGATACAAGGATTGATCTGAAAATTAGCAACACCGAAATGGCGGATATGATCGGAGCCACTCGGGAAAGTGTTAATCGGATGTTAAGCGAGATGAAAAAGGAGAATGTCATAACAAGCTGCAACGGATATATAGTCATCAAGGACAGGGATTACCTTCGCAACATCTGTCATTGTGAGAATTGCCCCCAGGAAATTTGCCGGATGTGAGTCGCTCATAGCTGATTATTGCACATCCGGAGGTTGTGCAGTGGAGAGCATGCCTGCCAAGGCGAATAACAGCATAGCCAAAATCACTTCAATACGTATGCCAATGAGCAGCCCCATGAATGGCTTGGAATACGTTATTGTAAGATCGCTCGCCGTCTCAACCATACGCGGCATGAATACAAAACGGTGCATTCCAGCAATCACGAATATCCCCATCAGCAATGCCATTTTGCTCAGGATGGTAATACCATAGCGGCTATGAACCAAATCTCCCCAATCATTCAGTCGGGGCAGCGTCAATACAAGGGCGCTAAGAACAACAAGCATGATGAGCGGCAGAGCAGCTCTGGAGAAACGATCGATCAGCTGCTGTAGATGAGAGTAGAACCGTCCATCCTTTTCCTTCCGCCATGACTGAACAAGAATTCCAATCAAACCGCCAAACCATATAGAAGCAGCCAGCATGTGCAGCGCATGGAACACCACATTAAGGAAAGACCCGTAAGCATGACCAGATAGCGGGAAGGTGCATACTATCGCCACAGCCAGGA
>JARBUQ010000170.1 GCA_029239545.1 Paenibacillus sp. | reverse complement strand
GTGAGACACATGCGATAACAATATGCCTGAATTCGGTGGTCGCCCCTGCTGTCTTCTCCACCCGCATCGGAGTTGACCCCCGGCAGTAGGCCGCTCGCAGGATTCCCCGGAATCCGGTACGGATCGATCCCGGGAGGGAGTTGATTCTTTACTGCGATAGCCGTTTGAATCCCATTGTAACTCTCCCCGTATTCACGATTGTCTTCACGCCCGGTCGTACAGGACACCCCTGCCCCCTTCATCAAATCGCCTTCGTAGCTTGCGTCTATGAACATTCGGCCTGCGAACGACTTGCCGGATTCCATCCGTACGGAGCGGATTTTCCTGTCTGACATAGTGACGCCGTCCACCCTGTCCAGTCTTTGGCCGTAAACGACTTCGATGTCGTGCTCATTCACCCAATCCTGAAAGACTGCGAGCGCTGTCTTTGGTTCGAACATCCATACGGCGTTCTCTTCACCATATTTCAGGCCCAATCTCTTGTAAAACTCCAGCGACAAACCTCCGATCACCCTCTTGTCACCGAAATCCGTATCACCGAGCCCGCCGCTGGTCAACCCGCCGATCCGACGACCAGGCTCTAAGACAACAGGATGCAGCCCCATACGTTTTGCCTGCACCGCGGCCGCAATCCCTGCCGGTGTACTGCCGTAGATGACGATATCATAATTCATGATTGAATTCCCCCTTGCCAAGATATAATATAAAGCTATATTGAGCTTAACGTGACAATTGCTATACATCAATAAATGAATCTACATTATCTTGTATAAATCTACACAGTTTAATACACTTGATTCAGTGGAGGCGAAGACTTCATGCTGCTGCTTGAAACCGCTGGGTTCGACGATCGGAATCCGTATTGGAAGAAGCCCCTCTCCCGTACGACGACACATGCCATAGCCCTGATCGTGTCCGGGAAGCTCTGTTATAGAATCGACGGGGAGACATTGCGCCTGAACAAAGGAAAGCTGATCCATATTCCTCCCGGTTGCCTGCGCGAGGGATTCCCGGAGATGGATGACCAGCATCAGAAATATTGGGCAACATTCTCCACGGTCGAGGATCACAATATCCCATTTCCGCTCTTGGAGCGGCACACGCCCTTCGTCGTACAAGCCCGCCAACATGAATATTTGAAGCAGCGATTCTCCTTGCTCGTTCAGCAGTGGATGGGGAAGCTTCCCTACTTCGATTCGATCTGCGAGGCGATCTTGACGGAAATCGTCGGCCTAATGAACCGTGAGGCCAACGAACTGCGCCATCCTTCTGCGCAGCTCGATATCGTTTCGGAAGTTCAGCGCTACATCCTGACGCATTACCGCGAAGATATTCAGGTGAAAGAAGTCGCGCCAATTGTCGGCATATCGCCCAACTACCTCTCCTCGATCTTCAGGCGATTGACCGGTTCGACCGTCAAAGAATACGTTAATCAAGTCAAGCTGTCCGCCGCGCGAGATCTGCTGTTGTCTACCAATGTTACAATCTGGCAAGCGGCAGAGTATGTCGGATTCTGCGATCAATCGTATTTTAATCTAATCTTCAAGAAGGTATATGGGTTTCCTCCATCGGCACTGCGGAAAGAAACACGCAAGTGACGGCCCGTTTCGAAAATGAGGCCACTGAAAAGTCTTCTTTGTTGAGTGGAACTGAATACACAAAGAAAAACGAGCCTCTAGAATCGCTTCTAAGGCTCGTTTCGCGTTCAGGGAGATATATTGAACCCCCTAATATTAATTTGAAGATATATAGAGTTCATCAAACCACAAGGTCCCTGCTGTCGAAGGGTTATTGTGAGTCAAAACAATTTTAAGTTCATTTGTATGAAGAACTGGTGATGTAAACGATGCAGTACCGGTAGTCCAAGACGTTGCACTTATCGTCTCGTTAACTAAAACCGTTCCTGTAGTCGTATTGATGACTTGTAGTTTCCCCCCTGCGCTCCCGCTAACTTTAGCATCGTAACTAACGGTATATGTTGTATTTGGTTTATAACCTAACCAAGTGTAGGTTAGTTCTTGATTTGTACCGCTCCCTGTTGAGATCAACTTAGCGGAGTTTACTCCAGCCGAACTGCTTGTCGTGTCTAAAACCGCATTGTTGGATACGGTAGAAGTTCCTCTAGTCCAATAATCGGGTAAAGTTGAATCCCATCGGTTTGCGTTTTCGAAACCTGCATTCCCAATCTCCCCACTTGATAATGATGGATAAGCATGAACATCATCGAATCCTATTACTTCACCAGCTGGGGTTAGACTTGAACTATATAACCGAAGACGTACATCATGGCCAGCGACTGGAGTTGTCACCATGAACTGCTTCCTTGTCCAATTTGTATCATAGAACGACAACTGCCCTAATACAGTAAGCGTCGTATAATCATATAACTGGACTCTTCCAGGAACTGTACCGTACTTTTTACCAAGAAATGAAATGGTATAAGGGGTATTCGGTTCATAATTCTCAAGCTTTTGCTCAAGGATCTGCCAGGTTGTCCCGTTGGTAGTAATCAGAAAAGATTGATCAAAGCTCCCTGGATCTGTTGTTGTAAGTGCTGCTGTGGCTGAGGTAGAGCCTTTACGTTTCCAATGTTGGGGCAAGGTTACATCCGCTGGATCCGTATGCTCAAAATTCGAGTTAACCGCTTTATTTGGGCTCCACTTGGCAACGCCAGAAGCAACTACCAATCTGCAGTCATCCACCCGACACACTGCATCTGCAATCTCCCAAACCTTCGGGTCGATTTGAGCAAACATTGTCCAGAAGTTAAATTGACTCGTACTCGTCTTATCCGCGGTTACTTTTGGTTGGCGGGAATTATACCCGGAGATTACCGGGTCCGTTAGGCTTTGGTTCCACATAACATCAGTGAAGGTTCTTGTGAATTTTTCCATATCGACTGCGGAAAACACTTGCCCATGATTATAAGCCTCCATTACCCCTGACATGGTTAGGCCGGAATGGGATAAATCCTCTTGCGTTGTTTCATAATAATGACCATTATCCCAAGATCCCATGTTGTCCCAGTATCTCCACAAAGAAGCGTTGGTTCCAAGTGTCGAGCTAAGCGGATGAGCAAATATTTTGCTTTTGAAAGCCCGGGCCATATCGTTGGCACGGCTCCAATATTTCGGTCTATCTGCGGTATAGCCAGCTACGCCCTCGGTTGCATCATAGAGCAAATAAAGCATTCGTGCGTATGCCAAATACTGATTATGCGGCAAGCTACGTCCCGGAAACCACTCTGTACTGAACCCATTAGGGAAAATATAGACTCCCGTGCCATTGTTAGCACCATCTGTGCCAGTTATTTGTTTCCAATAAGGATCCCACTTATGGAACATATTGTCGGCAATGAAATTACGATAGCTCTGCGCTTTACTTAAGTAAGCGGTATGCAAGGAGGCATCCGCATTCACCGCATTCACAAATTTTAATACGGGAGATAATATAATCCCCTCCTGCACCATCTGCTCCGTGTATTCCCCGACTTCTACAGCATCAACCCAGATCCGATCGTTAACAGAACCAGAGGGGATGGACACCTCAACAACTAATTCATGGCCGGATGCAGGAGTGAGAAAATTCCCATCGTAGAATGTTAATTTATCTGTATTGCTGAAACTCCAGCTACCCAGCACGCTTGCCGTAGTGTTATCATAAACACGAACCCTACCTGATGAACCTGCAGAAACTTTTCCTGAGAAGGACAGGCCATATCTTTTATTCGGTTTATAATTAGTGAGTTCCTGATAGATGAGGGGGGACGAACCACCGACATGAATGAGCTCAAGACCTCCATCATCCGAAAAAATAGTAGGATCTGTCGTGCGATGTGCCGCTTCTAGTGTGGTCGTATTACCGCGCTTCCAGCCTGCTGCTTCCGTCTGCAAGAGCGGTTTAACCGATACGGCGTCCAGGTAGCCGATTGCTCCGCCAGCGCTAATAGGTTGTGTAAGCCGAACCTGCAAGGTTTTGCCGCTCGTTGCTGGTGCCGTAAACAGCAGCGTTTGTCTCGCCCACTTTGGATTGGAAAAAGTGCTCGCTGCGATTACCGTAGAGTCAGTCACATTCACGATTTCCACAGTGCCCGGGGAGGAAGGATTCGTCGTTCTCGCCCAGTAGCTAAGTAGATAGGTGGTTTGAGGCGAGTAAGAAATCGTCTGCTGCACTTGATGGGCTGCATTATTGGAGGACCGGATCGCAAGGCCCTTGGCTCCCGAGTAGTAATTGTTGATCTCCGTTGACAAGTAGGCATTTGTGGATGTTGTTCCCGATGCCCTTGTCCAACTCTGAGGGAGAGTCGTATCCGCTCCATTAGCTGTCTCAAATCCACTGTTCGCTACCACTTCTGAAACAGGCGTATCGGAGAACAAGACAAGATCATCAAAATAGCTGGTAAACCCTATTAAATTCCAATTGTTCTGATAGAGTCTAACTTTAAGCGTCTTGCCCGGTGTTGATGGCGCTGTGAAAGATACACTGCCAGATGTCCAGGAAGTTGAATTGAAGACGGATTCACCAAGTACCACATCATCCGTCATATTGCGGATTTGAACCCTCCCCCCGGCAGCTGTGCTCGATACCTTCCCTTTGAAATTCAAAGTGTAATTTTGCGAAGGAACGTAATCAATCACTTGTTCGGCTATTTCCCAAGACGTATTGTCGGTCTTAGCAGCTACAGAATAGGCCCCTGTTGCTGCATCCGTACTTACATAAACATTGGAAGCAGTCGATGCTGCCCAGCGAGTCCAACCTGCCGGCAAGGTTGCATCCGCCGGGTTAAGCGTTTCCATACTACCGTTCTCTAGTGGGGAATGTTCCAAGGACTTAACGGAAACGCCGTCAAACCGAGCCTTGAAACCGGATTGCGCATAACTCTGCAATCCTAGCCGCAACTGAAGCGATCCGCTTGATGGTGCTTTAAAGGTGAATAAATACTTTTCGAATCCAACATGATGCGCTCTAACGTAACCAACTACTTTGCTCGTAGTTACGTTGTAAACTTCAAGCAGAGCTTGTGTCATCTCCGTATCCACGCTAATGAACGCTTGGACTTCGTACGTTTTGTTGGGACTGTAAGTCAGATTCTGCACAAGACGATTTTCGTTTGTCCCATCGCTTTCAATAATTACCCCTGCCGATCCGAGAAAAGCGTCACCTGCAGTAGTGGAACGATAGGAACGGGTTGCCGATCCTTGGCGCGACCATCCGTCCGGAATATTATTAGAATCCGCATCCACTTCGAACGAACCATTCGTTACCGATTGAACCGTAGAATCAACAGCCCCCGCGATCGAGAAATCCTCATTTTTCAACTGGGTGTGAGAATATCGATGATCTACCCAGCCTAATGATCCGTTCCCATCCTGATCGGCCGCATTGGCAATCATGCGGTCAGTATGATCGACTACTTTGTCCAACCAAAATTTGGAGCCGGTTGCTTCGTACATGGTCATGTAACTTTCCAGGTAGTAACTCTCTCCCCATGCTAGAGAGCCTCCTAGCGCAATTTCAGATAATCCTCTCCCATAATTGATACTTTGATCAGTGACTGTGAATCGATCCGTGCTTCTGTCTTGCGCTCCCGCAATTTGCGGCATTAGACTAAACGCCATTACAATACCTAAACCAGCCATTTTAAAGCGTTTCCATTTCATTACTGTTCCCTCCCTTATGATTGACAGTACATGCACAATCATGTTAGCAAAAGCTTGTGCAGATTGAATAGCAATGATTTATGAGCAATATTTGATTTATGATTTCTTGAAGAAAGCAACCGAAATCAGGTTCAATACGCTACTGGCCAGATCGCTCTTTTCTGTAATTGCCGGGAGTTTCACCTGTTATTTTTTTGAACACTTGGATGAATGTATTACTATGGAGGAAGCCGACTCGCTCGGCAATAATTTGAATCGGCAAGTCCTCGTTTTCCATCAATAGAATGGCCTGCTTGACCCGCAAATCGTTCACATAATCCACGAATTTCACTCCATATTCATCCTTGAATACCCGACTAATAGAGCTCTGATGTAGACAGAACACAGTGCTCAGCATAGCTTGAGACAAGTCTGGGTTAAAATAATTGTTATCAATGTAGTGCTTTATTTCCTGTATAATACTTCGATTGTTTTTAGACTCCCGCCAAAGACGGATTTGCGCTGACACAGTACCCAATATGCTCTTCAAGGAAGCAGACAGCTCGGCAAGGCTCTCACCTTCCTTCAAACTGGTCATCAGACGAGCATTCGCTTGTTGCCATATCCCTTCCAATTCAACAGGCAAGTCGCCCATTTTGTGTTGAACATGAAATAGGAAAACATTCAACAGATTGCGAACCTGCTCTCCTCCGAAGAGTCGAGTTGATAGTGTCGTAGTTAAAATTGTCAATTCGTGTTCCCACTCCATCTCACCCAATCGTAACGACCGACTCATCTCTTCGATCCGTTCCAGCTCTTGTGTAAGATCAGACTCACCTGATTCCTCCAAGGCGTCTAACGGGATGAATCGATTGTTGCCCAGGGACATTTTTAAACTTAATAACCGCGCAGTTGTTTGGAAGGATATGGATATGGCTTCGATTCGGTCTACCGAAACACCCATTGCAATCGTAACTGTATAAGGAAGGTGATTTTCTGTCCAATCTCTGAATCTCTCAAGAGATGCGACTAAGCCTCCATTTACCTCCACTGTTTCTTTCAACATAACAATAGCGCCAAGATGTTTGTCCGATAGCCAACTTGTAGTGAACGAATACCTTTCACCTTCGAGAATCGCATCTAGAGAGGATTGTAGGGTTAGTAATTGGTGGTTACGTTCTTCGTCAGAAGCAATCGCCCCTACGGTACGCGCATATCGGTCAATCTCTACACGAATTGCCGTAGGACGACCACCCGCAAGATGCAATCCAAATAATCCTTCTTCTCTTTGCCCATAGAATGAAGCTGCATCGAAACGACCTTCTGCCATACGTCTAAAATGGAATTCTTTTCTGATCTTCTTATTTTCATCATTTTCAAGCTTCAACTGATTGGAGTGGTCCCGCAATTGATCTATCGCCCGGCCAATGGTTTGGAACTCGTCTCGTTTACTATCCAGTATAGGATCGAGCGGCTTTCTGATTGCAAACGAATCAACCTGGGTGAGCAAATTCCGAACCGGGCGATAGTGGTAACGTGTTGCGATAACAAACCAAACCACTCCCAGAATCATACAGATGCTTCCTATGGAAAGGGACACATTTAGCACAGGCTCAGCCCAACTCAACATTCCCGGTTGCAACACCCCGCTCTCGATGTACCATCCTGTGTAAGTCATTTGCATCGAAGCCAACTTTTTGTGTCCCTTACCGGCTTCTTCCGTTGGGATGGTAGAACTGATTGAATTCCCATCAGCATCCGTAATACTAATATATCCCGTAGTAATATCGACAGATTGGCTAAGCAGCGTTTGCAAGTCCTTAACTTGTATTTGGGCTACCAATAGTCCATTAGTACGCAAATTGGCAATACGTGCAATCGATATTACATCATGCGATCTATGCTCTGCTCCTGGAATAGGAATCTTCCTACGGCTCCCCCATACGAAGAGCTTATCTGAATTCATAGTTGTCTCAATATAGAGCTTGTCTGGATAGTCTTTTAAATTAGAAATACCGAAAGTCTCTAAGACTAAATCCTCTTCCGGATTAACTAAATACACGGAATGAAGCAGCGGATAACGAGTCTGTAAATTTATCAGTGTGCGAGCGGTTTGGTAGACGAGTGCACGGCCATCTTCCCAATAGGGATTGGCATAGAATCCAATAATAGTTGGTTCAGAATATACAAGCTGAAACATACTGGATTCAATGCTGCGCAAATTTTGCTCCAAAACTTGTGCAGCATTATTAACAATGGCTTCATTCGACTGTACCGAGGATCGAAGCGACAATTGTCGAACCGATAAAAACAGGATGAATAATAACGTAAAACAGACAGCAAGGAACACAGGCATGTAAGTAAACAGCATGCGATAGAACCAGCTTTTTTTCATGTCCTTTCCTCTCCTCACTCTCATTCAATCAACTATACCCATTTGAGCTAATCTTATTTTCGTAACGGGCGGACCGTCAAGAAATTCGCCGTGTTTTCATAAATCGAAGACTCAGCATAAATCCTAGATTTTCAACACAATTGGTCTTCCATTAAATTGGAGAGGTATCAGAATGGAATGATTGTATCACGAAGATTAAACAAGTTGAAAGTGCTTACATCTGTGATGTTTACACTAACCGTAATGAGTGCTTGCGGTTCCAAAACGGAAAAAGATCAGCTGTCGGCAACCCCGACAAGCGTACCCGGCGCAACGTCATCCACGCAGCCTCAAAAAGAAAAAGTGAACCTGAAATGGTTCATCGATGGACCTGCCAACGCCAAGTTGCCAAGTGCACAAGATGATTTTGTCAAGACTGAAGGAAGCAGTCGAAACTAAAGAATTCGGTAAACCGTTCAACGCTAACTGCTTATGTG